>NZ_JBEORT010000020.1:0-79050 GCF_040302425.1 Streptomyces sp. NPDC126497 | reverse complement strand
ACCCGGCCTGCCGCAGGGCGCCGGCGGCGCGGTGGGGCGGAAGACCGGGGTGTCGACCGCCCCACCGCGCCGTTTCACGTGAAACAGCAGACCCCTCCCATCGCGTTTCCGCAGGTGGGAGGGGTCCGGTAGTGGAGCCTAGGGGAGTCGAACCCCTGACATCTGCCATGCAAAGACAGCGCTCTACCAACTGAGCTAAGGCCCCGGAGAGAAGCGTCCACCTGCGAGAAACACATCCCGGTGGGCGCCGGGAACCAGAGTACCGGGTCCTCCCGGGGATTCCGCAAAAAGATTGGGGGTCCCCGTGACCAACCACTCTCCGTAAGATGCTCGGACGTGGTTCGCTACAGCGAACCACGGTTCCTGGGGAAGCGATGGGGAGACGCAATGGACGCCGCACAGCAGGAAGCCACCGCGAGGGCGCGGGAACTGCAGCGGAACTGGTACGGGGAGCCGCTGGGGACGCTCTTCCGTAGGCTCATAGACGACCTGGGTCTCAACCAGGCTCGTCTCGCGGGGGTACTGGGACTGTCCGCGCCGATGTTGTCGCAGCTGATGAGCGGCCAGCGGGCGAAGATCGGCAATCCCGCCGTGGTGCAGCGGGTGCAGCTGTTGCAGGACCTGGCGGGGCAGGTGGCGGACGGCAGCGTGAGCGCGGCCGAGGCGACCGAGCGCATGGACGAGATCAAGAAGTCCCAGGGGGGCTCGGTGCTCAGCAACACCACCCAGACGACGAGCGGTTCGGGAGCTCCCACGGTCAAGCGGGTGGTCCGTGAGATCCAGTCCCTGCTGCGCTCGGTGGCCGCCGCCGGCGACATCATCGAGGCCGCCGACACCCTCGCCCCCACCCACCCCGAACTGGCAGAGTTCCTCCGGGTCTACGGCGCGGGCCGCACCTCCGACGCGGTCACGCACTACCAGGCCCACCAGAACTGATTCCCCGCCCGGTGGCCGAAGGGGGACCGGCCACCGGGGCGCGCGGAAGTCGGGGGACGCCGCAGGGGAGGAGCGACGCACAGCGATGGGTGAGGTCTTCGCCGGCCGGTACGAACTGGTCGATCCGATCGGGCGTGGGGGTGTCGGCGCCGTCTGGCGCGCCTGGGACCACCGCCGCCGCCGCTATGTGGCCGCCAAGGTCCTGCTGCAGAGCGACGCCCACTCCCTGCTCCGTTTCGTGCGCGAGCAGGCGCTGCGGATCGATCACCCCCATGTCCTGGCACCCACCAGCTGGGCGGCGGACGACGACAAGGTCCTGTTCACCATGGACCTGGTGGCCGGTGGTTCGCTGGTCCACCTGGTCGGCGACTACGGGCCGCTGCCGCCGGCCTTCGTCTGCACCTTGCTCGACCAGTTGCTGGCGGGGCTCGCCGCGGTGCACGCGGAGGACGTCGTGCACCGTGACATCAAGCCCGCCAACGTGCTCCTGGAGGCCACCGGCACGGGCAGGCCGCGGCTGCGGCTGTCGGACTTCGGCATCGCGATGCGGCTGGGCGAGCCCCGGCTGACCGAGACCGACCTGGTGGTGGGCACGCCGGGTTATCTCGCGCCGGAGCAGCTGATGGGCTCCGAACCGGACTTCCCCGCCGACCTGTTCGCCGTGGGCCTGGTCGCGCTGTATCTGCTGGAGGGCGCCAAACCGGACGCCAAGGCCCTCATCCAGTACTTCACCGACCACGGGACACCCGGCGCCCCCCAGGGCATCCCCGAGCCGCTGTGGCAGGTGGTGGCCTCACTCCTCCAGCCTGACCCGCAGGCGCGGTTCCGCACGGCCACGGGGGCGCGGAAGGCGCTCGCGGCGGCCGTGGAGTTGCTTCCGGAGCCCGGACCCGACGACGAACTGATCGAGATCTTCGACCAACTGGGCCCGCTTCCCCCGGGATTCGCCGCGGACGGCCCACTGAAGCGGGCGTCGGGCGTGGTGCGTGCGGCCCCGGAGGAGGAACGGGGCTCCCCGCCGACCGGCGCCGGGGCGGGGTCCGGCCGGGGCACGGGCGGCACGGATGTCTCCGATGGCGCGGCCGGCCCCGTGTCCGCCCGGCCGGCCCCGCCGACGGGCGCCGGAACCGGCCCGGGAGCGTCCGGCACGGGCCTCGGCGGGGGCAAAGGCGCCGTGTCCGCCGGTCCACGTCCGAGCACCGCGTCCGGCGCCTCGCCGCGCCCGCCCGGGATGTCGGACACCGGGAGCTTCCCTCTGCCGCCGCCCCGGACCGCGACCGCCTCCTCCCCCGTGACTCCGCCGCAGCCCCCCGGGCAGGCCCCTCAGGCGCCGGTACGGGCCCCCCACGGCGCGTGGCGGCAGCCGACCGACACCGCCCCGTACGCCTCCCCCCACGACCCCACGCACCGACTGCGCCCCCCGTCCCGGCCGGCCGGACGTCCCGACGCCTCCACCGCCGAGTACACCGCCCGGCCCGCACCGGTCCCGTCTCCGGGCGAGGCGGTGCCGCGGCACGGGTCCACCGCCCCGCGGACCCATCGCCGACGCGCCCGCCGCCCCGGCGGCCCTCCGGCGAAGGCGGCCGTGCCGCTCCTGCTCCTGGCCCTGGTCTGCTACGCCGTGGGGTTCTGGGCCCTCACGCGCCTCTGACCGCCGCTTCCTGCGGCGCTCACGGCACGGCCCGCCGCCGGGCCGCCAGCGTCCACACCCCGAGCCCCGCCAGCAGGGCGGTGCCGGTGCCGATGCCGCCCACCGCGAGCGCCCGGTAGGCGGCCGCGCCGCTGGCGTCCTCCCCCTCGGCCGCCGCCCGGCTGTCCTCCTCCGTGACCGTGAAGACGTCCGGCGGCACGGACTCCCCCAGGTACGCGGGGCCCTCCTGTGCCGTACCGCTCAGCCGCACCCGCAGCGTCAGCGGGACGGGCCCGTCGCCGAAGACGTCCGCCACCTCCGCCGAGAGGTGCGCGACGAGGTAGTACGCCCCGGCGAACCGCATCGCCCCGTCCCGGGGGCCCGCGGCGTACCGGTTGGCGTACGCGACCGGCGGGAGGGGGGCGAGGCTCTCCGCCTTCCGGCCGCCGTCGTACCCGACGCCCACGTCCACGACGCGACCGCGCACCGGGTTGTAGAGGTCCAGGTCCAGCGCGGCGGCGACATAGCCGCCCCCCGCGTCCGGACCGTCCAGTTCGGCGGTGGCGTGGAGCTGTTGGCCCCAGCCGACGGGGACCCGGTAGAAGAGTGTCCGACCGGGGCGGATGTCGTCCCGCCAGACGCCCTGGCCGACGGGGGCGGCCCGGGCGAAGCCCGCGCCGCCGGGGCGCCGTTCGGGTTTCCCGGCCGGCGGCCGGGGCGGGGCGGAGTTCCACTCCTCCGGCGCGCTCGTCGCACCGGTCCTCCGCGCGGCCGGCTCCGCGACGGTGGTGAGTTCCATCTCCCAGGGGCCGGAGGAGGCGCCCTCGCCCTGCGGATCGACGCGTTCGGCGCTCAGGTAGTACGTGCCGGCCCGCTGGCAGAGGGATTTCCTGGGGGATATCTCCCGCATGGCCCAGGCCGCGACCGGATGGAGACTGCCCGCGGTGCCGAAGCTCGCCGTGTCCACGTCGCAGGAGCGGCCCTCGCCGTCCTGCACGGACACCTTGACGCCGTCGATGACGGAGGCGGTGCGGCCGGCGGGGGGCACGACGGTGGCGGAGGCGTGGACGCTCGTGCTGCCGTCGAGCTCGAGGCGGTAGTACACCGTGCCGCTCGCCGGGAGGGTGCTCCGGTAGGTGCGGCCGGGTTCCAGCGGCAGGGAACCCGCGGTGCTCGGGGCCCCGTCGATCCTCCGCGCGCCCTCGGCGAAGGCGTACCCTCCGGTGGCCTCGTCCGCGACGGCCTCCTGCCCCGGCAGCACACCGCACGGGCCCAGCACCATCACGGAGGCGAGCACCACCGCGCCCGCACGCCCGCCGGCCGGGGGACCGCCGTGCCCGGCCCGGGCCGTCGTACCCCGCCGTCCCCTCACCCGCCACCCCCGTCGTCGTCCGGGCCTCGTCCGCGGCCCATCCTGCCCCGCGGACGAGGCCCGCCGACAAGCCCCCGGCGCACACAAAACCCCGACCGCGAGGCGGCCGGGGTCTGTTCAGCGTCGGATATCGGTACTCACGAACCCGTGGGCACGGAGTCAGTCGCCTCCGTCCACAGATCCTGCTCGGCGCGATCCGCCTGGATCTGGCGGTACACGAGGAGCCCGCCGATGGCGGCCAGTGCGACCAGGAGAAGCTTCTTCACCGCGCGACCTCGTCTTTCGTTGACGTAGGGGACCTCTGGCGCCCGACTATACACACCGGTCGATATCGATCGGTGACCTGTGTCGGCCCCTCCAACTGCCCTCCGGCGCGGCGCAGTAGGAGCGGGACACGGCGAGTCGGCCGGAGGGTGACCGGACCCGCGCGGACGGTCACTCCGGCGCCTTCTCCGCCGTGTCCCCGTTTTTCCGGCCCCCATGCACCCATCCGTGTGGTGTTCATCTGAACATCCACGCGCCGCGGGCGTCGGTCCACCACTTCTCGGACCCCATACACATCATGAGGAAAGTACGCAAATCGCCCGACCCGAAAGTGAGGGGCCATGGCCAGGAGCAAGGTCACGAAGCTGTGGAACGCCATCGTCACCGCCTTCCTCGCGCTGTGCACGGCGCTCGGACTCATCACCACGACCGCCTCCGCGGCGGTACCGCAGACCGACGGGACGCGCAACAGCGGCAGCACCCCGAACGCATCGGCACCGACGAAGCCCCTCCGGCCCTGGTCGCCGGTCAGGGCCCTGCCCCCCACGATGAAACAGCGCATCCACGCCGAGGCCCACGGCAAGTCTCCCAGTTGCCGGCACCACCCGTCCGCGGACACGGCCAAGGAGCCGGATTCCGCCGACTGCGCCGACGACACCACGTCCACCCGCACGGAACCCGCCACCGGCCGCATCCCCCTCCAGCGCTGACCGCCGGGAACACGCCCCGAGCCCCTCGTGCCGTCCTCGCTCCCCGAAGTCCTGGCGAACTCGCGTACAGCACCACGGCACGCGCACTGACACCGGAAGACCCCGGTCGGCACCCGACCGGGGTCTTCCGCGCTGTCCGCGGCGGGGACAGCGGCCGGCCACCGCGGGTTTTCCGCCATGGGGCGGACCGGAGGAGCCACGGCGGCACCCGGGCCCGTCCGCGCCGCCCTGCCGGGCCGCGCCCTCGTGGCCGATACCGGCCGGGGACGGAGAAGACCCCCAGCCGGTATCGACTGGGGGTCTTCTCGCTGGTGGGGCTAACAGGATTTGAACCTGTGGCCTCATCCTTATCAGGGATGCGCTCTAACCAACTGAGCTATAGCCCCGCCGCGCTGTGCGGTGTGTGTCCCGCGCGCTGACTCCTGAAGATTAGCGCACGACCGGGGAAGTCCCAAAATCGGTTGTCGCAGGGCCGCCGGAGCGGGCGGGGAAAGCGCGGTGGTCAGCTCACTCGTCCTCGGCGAGGGTGAGCTCCACACCGCCCACGAAGCCCGCGGAGAGGTTGTAGATGAACGCGCCGAGCGTCGCCAGCGCCGTCGCCAGGACGACGTCGATGACCGCGATGACCGTCGTGAACATCAGGACGTTGGGCAGCGACAGGAAAGCCTGGAGGTCGAAGCCGTTCGACCCGTTGGAGCCGGTCGCCTCGGAGATCGTGCCGCCGACCGTCGAGAACACGCCCATGGCGTCCATGACCATCCACAGCACCGCGGACGCGACGATCGTGCAGATGCCGAGCGCGATGGAGAGCAGGAAGCTGACCTTCATCACCGACCACGGGTCGGCCTTCGACACCCGCAGGCGCGCCTTGCGCACGCGCGGGACGGTGCGCGCCCCGGTGCGGGGGCGTCGTACCGCGCCGGCCTGGCCGGCCGCCGCGTCGTCCTGCGCCGGGTAGGCCTGCGGCGGGTGGTACGGGCCCGCCTGCTGCTGCGACTGCCGTTCCCCCGGCAGCGGTGAGGCCGTCTGAGCGGCAGCGCCCTGGTCGGGTGCGGCCTGCTGCGGGCCTCGGGTGTCCGTCACGGTTCCCCCCTGGGATCCCTGCCTGCTGGACGAGGAGACGTCCCTGACGGGCGCCTTGATCGCTTTGAGATTGGTCGTGTGCGGGTCGGCCGCCCGCGCGGCGGAGCCACGGCCGCCGCCGTCCGTTCCCCTGCTGGTTCCGGCCGGTCCGGCGCCCGTGGCTCCGCTCACGCTGACTCTCTCCTCGTGCTACTCGGGTGAGGGCGCCTCGCCCTCGTCCGTGCCGATGGCCGCGCTTCCGTCGGCGGTCTCGTCCACGGCCACGTCGCCGTCGACTTCCTCCGCCTCGCGTCCGGCCTCGGCGTTACGGGCGATGCCGACCACGGCATCGCGCTTGCTCAGGTTGATCAGTTGGACGCCCATGGTGTCACGGCCGGTTTCCCTGATCTCGTTGACTCGCGTACGAATCACACCGCCCGACAGCGTGATGGCGAGGATCTCGTCGGCCTCCTCGACCACCAGCGCGCCGACGAGGGTTCCGCGGTCCTCGACGATCTTGGCGGCCTTGATGCCGAGGCCGCCGCGGCCCTGGACCCGGTACTCGTCGACTGCGGTCCGCTTCGCGTACCCGCCGTCTGTGGCAGTGAACACGAACGTACCGGGTCGAACAACATTCATCGAGAGCAGCTCGTCCCCCTCGCGGAAACTCATGCCCTTGACACCCGAGGTCGCGCGGCCCATGGGACGCAGCGTGTCGTCCGTCGCCGTGAACCTGATCGACTGCGCCTTCTTGCTGATCAACAGCAGATCGTCGTCGGCCGAGACGAGTTCGGCACCGATCAGTTCGTCGTCGGAACCGTCCTCCTGCTCGCGCAGGTTGATGGCGATGACGCCGCCCGAGCGCGGGGAGTCGTAGTCCTTCAGCGGCGTCTTCTTCACCAGGCCCGCCTTGGTGGCCAGGACCAGGTAGGGCACCGCCTCGTAGTCGCGGATCGCACGGATCTGGGCGATCGTCTCGTCCGGCTGGAAGGCCAGCAGGTTCGCCACGTGCTGCCCGCGCGCGTCCCGGCCGGCGTCGGGCAGCTCGTAGGCCTTCACCCGGTAGACCCGGCCCTTGTTGGTGAAGAACAGCAGCCAGTGGTGGGTGGTGGACACGAAGAAGTGGTTGACGATGTCGTCTTCCTTGAGCTTCGTGCCGCGTACGCCCTTGCCGCCGCGCTTCTGGGCCCGGTAGTCGTCGGTCTTGGTGCGCTTGATGTAGCCGCCGCGCGTGACCGTGACGACGATGTCCTCCTCGGCGATCAGGTCCTCGATGGACATGTCGCCCTCGTAGGGGATCAGCTTCGTCTTGCGGTCGTCGCCGTACTTCTCGACGAGCGCGGCCAGCTCCTGGCTGACGATGCCGCGCTGGCGGACCGGGGAGGCGAGGATCTCGTTGTACTCGTTGATCCTCGCCTGGAGTTCGTCGTGCTCCTGGACGATCTTCTGGCGCTCCAGGGCGGCCAGTCGGCGCAGCTGCATCTCGAGGATGGCGTTGGCCTGGATGTCGTCGATCTCCAGCAGGTCCATCAGGCCCCCGCGCGCGATCTCCACGGTGTCGCTGCGCCGGATCAGCGCGATGACCTCGTCGATGGCGTCCAGGGCCTTCAGCAGGCCGCGCAGGATGTGCGCCCGCTCCTCGGCCTTGCGCAGCCTGAAGCGCGTGCGGCGGACGATGACCTCGATCTGGTGCGTCACCCAGTGCCGGATGAACGCGTCCAGGGAGAGGGTGCGCGGCACGCCGTCGACCAGGGCCAGCATGTTGGCGCCGAAGTTGGTCTGCAGGTCGGTGTGCTTGTAGAGGTTGTTCAGGACGACCTTGGCGACCGCGTCCCGCTTGAGGACGATGACCAGGCGCTGGCCCGTGCGGGAGCTCGTCTCGTCGCGGACGTCGGCGATGCCGCCGATCTTGCCGTCCTTCACCAGGTCGGCGATCTTCTGCGCCAGGTTGTCGGGGTTGGTCTGGTACGGCAGCTCCGTGACCACCAGGCACTGGCGGTTCTGGATCTCCTCCACCTCGACCACCGCGCGCATGGTGATCGAGCCGCGGCCGGTGCGGTAGGCCTCCTCGATGCCCTTGCGGCCGACCACGAGGGCACCGGTCGGGAAGTCGGGGCCCTTGATGCGCTCGATCAGCGCGTCCAGGAGCTCCTCGTGGGAGGCCTCCGGGTTCTCCAGGTACCACTGGGCACCGGCCGCGACCTCGCGCAGGTTGTGCGGCGGGATGTTGGTCGCCATGCCGACCGCGATGCCGGCCGAACCGTTGATCAGCAGGTTCGGGAAGCGGGCCGGCAGGACGGTCGGCTCCTGGGAGCGGCCGTCGTAGTTGTCCGTGAAGTCGACGGTCTCCTCGTCGATGTCACGGACCATCTCCATCGACAGCGGCGCCATCTTGCACTCGGTGTAGCGCATCGCCGCCGCCGGGTCGTTGCCCGGGGAGCCGAAGTTGCCGTTGGAGTCCACCAGCGGCATCCGCATCGACCACGGCTGCGCGAGGCGGACCAGCGCGTCGTAGATCGAGGAGTCGCCGTGCGGGTGGTAGTTGCCCATGACGTCGCCGACGACGCGGGCGCACTTGTAGAAGCCGCGCTCGGGGCGGTAACCGCCGTCGTACATGGCGTACAGCACGCGGCGGTGGACGGGCTTGAGGCCGTCACGGACGTCGGGCAGCGCACGCGAGACGATGACGGACATCGCGTAGTCGAGGTACGAGCGCTGCATCTCCGTCTCGAGCCCGACGGGCTCGACGCGCATCGCCGGGGCGTCGCCCTCGGACGTCGTCACAGGAGTGTTCTCGTCGGTCATTGCTGGTGAAGGTCCTTCCTGGTGCGGTCAGCTGAGACCGACTCAGATGTCGAGGAAGCGGACGTCCTTGGCGTTGCGCTGGATGAACGCGCGGCGGGCCTCGACGTCCTCGCCCATCAGGACCGAGAACAGGTCGTCGGCCTGGGCGGCGTCGTCCAGGGTGACCTGGCCGAGGACGCGGTGCTCCTGGTCCATCGTGGTGATGCGCAGTTCCTCGGCGTTCATCTCGCCGAGGCCCTTGAACCGCTGCACGGAGTCCTCGCGGATGCGCTTGCCGGCCTGGCGGCCCATCTCGATCAGCGCGTCGCGCTCGCGGTCGGAGTACGCGTACTCGAAGTCGTCCCGGCCCCACTTGATCTTGTAGAGCGGGGGGCGGGACAGATACACGTGCCCGGCCTCGACCAGCGGCCGCATGAAGCGGAACAGGAACGTCAGCAGCAGGGTGTTGATGTGCTGGCCGTCGACGTCGGCGTCCGCCATCAGGATGATCTTGTGATAGCGGAGCTTCTCGATGTCGAAGTCCTCGTGCACACCGGTGCCGAACGCGGAGATCATCGCCTGGATCTCCTGGTTCTGCAGGATCCGGTCGATGCGCGCCTTCTCGACGTTGAGGATCTTGCCGCGGATCGGGAGGATCGCCTGGTACTGCGGATTGCGGCCGGACTTGGCCGAGCCGCCGGCGGAGTCGCCCTCGACGATGAAGATCTCGCACTTGGTGGGGTCGTTCGACTGGCAGTCGGACAGCTTGCCCGGCAGCGACGCCGACTCCAGCAGGCCCTTGCGGCGGGTCAGGTCGCGCGCCTTGCGGGCCGCCACGCGCGCGGTGGCCGCCGCGATGCCCTTGCGGATGATGTCCGCGGCCTCGTTGGGGTTGCGGTCCAGCCAGTCGTTGAGGTGCTCGTAGACGACCTTCTGGACGAAGGTCTTGACCTCGGTGTTGCCCAGCTTGGTCTTGGTCTGGCCCTCGAACTGCGGCTCGCTCAGCTTGACCGAGATGATCGCGGTCAGACCCTCGCGGATGTCGTCGCCCGTGAGGTTGTCGTCCTTGTCGCGCAGCAGCTTCTTGTCCCGCGCGTACTTGTTGATGAGCGAGGTGAGCGCCGCGCGGAAGCCCTCTTCGTGGGTACCGCCCTCGTGGGTGTGGATGATGTTGGCGAAGGAGTACACGCCCTCGCTGTAGCCGCCGTTCCACTGCATCGCGACCTCGAGGGACAGGTGCCTGTCCTTGTCCTCGGCCTCCAGGTCGATCACGGTGGGGTGCACCACCTCTCCCTTGCGGGAGTTGAGGTACTTCACGAAGTCGACGATGCCGCCCTCGTAGTGGTACGAGACGCTCTTGACCTCGTACTTCTCGTCCTCGCCCGCCTCGTCCGCACCGGCGGTGGCCTTCGCCGACTCGCGCTCGTCGGTGAGGTTGATGCGCAGGCCCTTGTTGAGGAACGCCATCTCCTGGAAGCGCCGGGAGAGCGTCTCGAAGGAGTAGTCGGTGGTCTCGAAGATGTCGCCGTCGGCCCAGAAGGTGACCGACGTGCCGGTCTCCTCGGTGGCCTCGTGCTTGGCGAGGGGCGCCGTGGGGACGCCCAGCTTGTACTCCTGCGTCCAGCGGTGGCCGTCGGTCTTGACCTCGACGGCGACCCGCGTCGACAGCGCGTTGACCACGGAGACGCCCACGCCGTGCAGACCGCCGGAGACCGCGTAGCCGCCACCGCCGAACTTGCCGCCCGCGTGCAGCACGGTCAGCACGACCTCGACGGCGGGCTTCCCCTCGGAGGGGACGATCCCCACCGGGATGCCGCGGCCGTTGTCGACGACCCGGACGCCGCCGTCGGCGAGGATCGTGACGTCGATCGTGTCCGCGTGACCGGCCAGCGCCTCGTCGACGGAGTTGTCCACGACCTCCTGCACCAGGTGGTGCAGACCGCGTTCACCGGTGGAGCCGATGTACATACCGGGTCGCTTGCGGACCGCGTCCAGACCCTCGAGGACGGTGATGGCACTGGCGTCGTACGAGGCGGAAGCCTCGCCGGGCGAGGTGCTCACCGCGTCGTTCACGCCGGTCTCGGTGGACGGGTTGTTCTCGTTGGGGTTGCCGGAATCGGCCACGAAGCGCCCTTTCTGGCACAGCACGAGCCGGGCTCGTCGGCAGGTTGCCGGAGCGGCTGCGGCATGTTGCGTTGGTAAGCCTTGATCAGCGTTGCTCAGCTTTTCCCGGGCGGTCCCCACGTTCGGGGCGGGATTGTCTTCCATTCTACCGGTAGCACTGACAACGATGGGGGTTTGCGGGCACCTGAGTCCGCATGTGCCGCCCTCAACCGGTCTCGTCCGACTCCCGATATGCGGATGGGGGCTCCAGGAGCCCCACGAGGGCACTCAGCGCTTCGGGCCGTCAACCCTTGGCTACTGAGGAGTCAGGTGGCGGTCCGCGACCGTGCGCGGCTCCACGACGAAGGGGGCGCCGACGGCGGTACGGCACCGTCGGAGCCCGATGTGTGATGTCCATCACGGAGGGACGAAGGGCCCGGAACGGGCGCCCCCTCACCCGTACGTGTCCCCCGGACCCGTGCTCCCCGGAGCACGCAGGGGACCGAAACGACGGGCCGGGCCTACCGGACCGACCACCTTGATCAACCGCACGGTGCCGTGTCCGAGGTCCTCGTTCAGACGCGCGACCAGGGTCGGCGCGAGCAGCCGCAGATTCGTCGCCCACGCCGTGGAGTCACAGCGCACGACCAGCACCCGCTCCTCCTCGTCGTAGCGCTCCGGCTCACAGTGCTTGGCCACGTCCTCACCGACGATCTCGGGCCAGCGCCCCATCACCCCGCCCACCGCGGCCGGAGCCTCCCAGCCGCGCTCCGTGAGCAGCCGACTGATCGCCGAACCGAGCGCCATCGGATCACGCCGGTCGGCGCGCGCACCGGAGCGCAGACCACCGCGCCGCGCCTGCTTCCGCTGCTGCGCCGCGTCCCCGCGCGCGCGGGCCGCCTCCCTGGCCGCGCGCAACGCCACGCGCGCCAGGTCGACACCGGACGGCTCGGGCGCCTTCCCGCCACCGCCCGGGGGGGACTGCCGCTCGCTCATACGCGCTCCACCGTCCCCCCGGACACGGCGAAGCGCGCACCCGCCAGCACAGGGGGCACGTCGTCGTCGACCGCCGCGGTCACCAGGACCTGCTCACCGGGCGCCACCAGCTCGGCCAGCCGCTCGCGGCGCCGCGCGTCCAGCTCGGCGAAGACGTCGTCGAGCACCAGGACCGGCTCGTTGCCCTCCGCGCGCAGCAGGTCGTAGGAGGCCAGCCGGAGCGCCAGCGCGTACGACCAGGACTCGCCGTGCGAGGCGTAGCCCTTGGCCGGCAACTGACCCAGCTTGAGCAGCAGGTCGTCGCGGTGCGGACCGACCAGGGTCACCCCCCGCTCGATCTCCTGCTTGCGCGCCTGGGCCAGGGCCTCCATCAGCTGTTCGTACAGATCCTCGCGCGCATGGGCCTCGCCCGGCGCGGACGGCTTGTACTCCAGCCCGACCGGCCCGCCGCCGGGCGCCAGCTGCTCGTACGCCTTGTCGGCCAGCGGCTGGAGCGCCCCGATCAGATCCAGCCGCCGGGCGAGGAGCTCGGCGCCCGCGCGCGCGAGGTGCTGGTCCCACACGTCGAGCGTGGACAGGTCCAGGGTCCGGCCGCCGTGCCGACGGGCCAGCGCGGCCGACTTCAGCAGCGTGTTGCGCTGCTTGAGCACCCGGTCGTAGTCGGAGCGGACACCGGCCATGCGCGGGGAACGCGCGGTGATCAGCTCGTCCAGGAACCGGCGCCGCTCACCGGGATCGCCCTTGACCAGGGCGAGGTCCTCGGGCGCGAACAGCACCGTACGGACGATCCCCAGCACGTCACGGGGCCTGACCTGCGAGGACCTGTTGATACGGGCACGGTTGGCGCGTCCCGGGTTCAGCTCCAGCTCGACCAGCTGCTGCCGCTCACCCTGTCGGACCTGGGCCCGGACGATCGCGCGGTCCGCGCCCATGCGGACCAGCGGGGCGTCGGAGGAGACCCGGTGGCTGCCGAGGGTGGCGAGATAGCCGACCGCCTCGACCAGGTTCGTCTTGCCCTGCCCGTTGGGCCCGACGAAGGCCGTCACCCCCGGGTCGAGCGGGACCTCGACCCGGGGATAGGACCGGAAGTCGGCCAGCGACAGATGCGTGACGTGCATGGTCGTTCCGCCGACCTCCCCCGGCGTTGCGGACCGCGGAAACGGTCCTGTGGATGCGTGACGTGCCCTGTGGATTACTTCTTCTCGACCGCGTGACCGCCGAACTGGTTCCGCAGCGCCGCGATCATCTTCATCTGCGGCGAGTCCTCCTGGCGGGAGGCGAACCGCGCGAACAGCGAGGCGGTGATCGCCGGCAGCGGGACCGCGTGGTCGATGGCGGCCTCCACAGTCCAGCGTCCCTCACCGGAGTCCTGTGCATAACCCCGGAGCCCGTCCAGGTGCTCGTCCTCGTCGAGGGCGTTCACCGCCAGGTCGAGCAGCCAGGAGCGGATGACGGTGCCCTCCTGCCAGGAGCGGAACACCTCACGGACGTCGGTCACCGAGTCGACCTTCTCCAGCAGCTCCCAGCCCTCGGCGTAGGCCTGCATCATGGCGTACTCGATGCCGTTGTGGACCATCTTCGCGAAGTGACCGGCACCGACCTTGCCCGCGTGCACCGAGCCGAAGTCGCCCTCCGGCTTGAGGGCGTCGAACACCGGCTGCACCTTGGCGACGTGCTCCTTGTCGCCGCCGTACATGAGTGCGTAGCCGTTCTCCAGGCCCCAGACGCCGCCCGAGACACCGCAGTCGACGAAGCCGATGCCCTTGGCAGCCAGCTCCCCGGCGTGCTTCTCGTCGTCCGTCCAGCGGGAGTTGCCGCCGTCCACGACGACGTCGCCCGGCTCGAGCAGCTCGGCGAGCTCGTCGATCGTGGACTGGGTCGGCTCACCCGCCGGAACCATCACCCACACCACGCGGGGGCCGCTGAGCTTGCCCACAAGCTCCCGCAGGCTGTGGACATCGGCGAGGTCCGGGTTGCGGTCGTATCCGAAGACGGTGTGACCCGCGCGGCGAATCCGCTCGCGCATGTTGCCGCCCATCTTGCCGAGGCCGACGAGACCGAGCTCCATCAGTTGTGATCCTTAGGTATGCGACATGGCGTGACGGCACGTACGTGCCGGCGTCCGAGCCTAAACCCGGACGCGCGCGCACATCTGTGGGCATACGCGCTCATGCGCAACCCTCACCTGCGGCTTTGCTCGGGAACGGCGGTCAGCGGCCGATCCGCACCGGCGTACTGCGCTCCTGCGGGGGCGCCCCCACGCCCCCGGCGGTCACTGCGGCGGACGCGCCTCAGCCGCTGAGCCGCACCGGCATGATCAGGTACTTGTAGGCCTCGTCCGCCTCCGCGTCCACCGCCGGACGGCCGCTGAGCAGCGCCGGCTTGGTGGAGGTGGTGAAGGACAGCTGGGCCACCGGGGAGTCGATGGCACTCAGGCCGTCCAGCAGGAACGTCGGGTTGAAGGCGATCGAGATGTCGTCGCCCTCCAGCTGGGCGTCGACCCTTTCCACAGCCTGTGCGTCGTCGCTGGAGCCGGCCTCCAGGATGAGCACGCCCTGCTCGAAGCTCAGCCGCACCGGGGTGTTGCGCTCGGCGACCAGGGCCACGCGCTTGACGGCCTCCACGAAGGGGGCGGTCTCGATCACGGCCACGCTGTTGAACTCGGTCGGGAACAGTGTGCGGTACTTCGGGAGGTCGCCCTCCAGCAGCCGCGTGGTGGTACGGCGGCCGGCGCCCTCGAAGCCGATCAGGCCCTCGCCCGCGCCCGAACCGGACAGCGCCAGGATCACCTGGTCGCCGCTGGTCAGGGCCTTGGCGGTGTCCTGGAGCGTCTTGGCGGGCACCAGGGCGACCGCGGAGACCTCCGGGTTCTCCGGCTTCCACAGGAACTCGCGGACCGCGAAGCGGTAGCGGTCGGTGGAGGCCAGCGTGACGGTGTCGCCCTCGATCTCGATGCGCACACCGGTGAGGACGGGCAGCGTGTCGTCGCGGCCGGCCGCGATGGCGACCTGCTGCACGGCGGAGGCGAAGACCTCACCGGGGACCGTACCCGTCGCGTTCGGCATCTGCGGCAGGGCGGGGTACTCCTCCACAGGCAGTGTGTGGAGGGTGAACCGCGAGGAGCCGCACACCACCGTCGCCCGTACACCGTCTGTGGAGATCTCCACCGGCCGGTTGGGGAGGGCGCGGGAGATGTCGGCCAGCAGCCGGCCCGAGACGAGGACGGTGCCCTCCTCCTCGGTCTCCGCCTCCACCGACACCCGCGCTGAGACCTCGTAGTCGAAGCTGGACAGGCTCAGCTGGCCGTCCTCGGCCTTCAGGAGCAGGCCGGCGAGGACAGGGGCCGGCGGACGGGCCGGGAGGCTGCGCGCCGCCCAGGCCACTGCCTCCGCGAGTACGTCGCGTTCCACCCGGATCTTCACTGTTGCCGCCTCCTGCTGTTGCCGGCGCTTCTCGCCCTGCCTGGCTTCGTCGTCTGACTCGGTGTCGTCGGCCCCTGGAGGGGAAGAACACCGGGGACCAGTCTGACGCACCGCACTGACAGTAGGTGCCCCTCGGGGTCAAGTCGCGACGAGTGGCAGTCGGGTCCGAGGCAGCGAGTTGTGCACAGGGCCCCCTTCGAAACGGATTCCTCGCTCTCTCTGGTTGGGAGTAGTAGTAGGGCCTGTGGATACCGTGGATAACCCCGTTTCCCCAGGTCAGCTCACCTATTTTGTCCACGGGTCCTGTGGGCGGAGGCCGTGGACAACTAGGGGTCTCTGTGGAGAACGGAAAGTTCTGCACACCCCGTGCACAGGGAGGGGCGAGTTCTCCCCAGCTTCGTCCCCAGGATCGCGGCCCTTTCCCACAGGCCCTTGCTGAAGCCCGATGTGACGCCTTTCACTCGCTCCGGTGAAAAAGCGCGTCATGTTGCCGAACAGTGGACAGCCATGTGGAGAACCGGGCAATCACTGGGGACAACCGCCTTCAACCTGTGGGTTGCCCGTGGACAACTCCGTGGGCGAGTTGTGGGCCCAAGGGTTGTCCACAGCCTGTGGAGAACGCTTGTCCACGTATCCACACCACACTGACCTGGCCTGATGATCCCTCGACAGGCTGCCCTGTGGACAAGATCGGGACAACTTCCCGGTCCCCAGGATGTGGACGGGAAAAAGTCGCCGAATCTGTGGAGGAAGGCCGTAACCCGGCATCGGAATCGAACAGCGCCGGGTCACCCGACGCGGCGGCGAGGCGCCGGGGCATGCGGAAGGGCGCCCCCGGATCGCTCCGGGGGCGCCCTCGACGAAGTCCGTCCGGCCGGTGGCCGCTCAGCCGGCCTTGATGCGGTTGGTGAGCTCGGTGACCTGGTTGTAGATGGAGCGCCGCTCGGCCATCAGATTGCGGATCTTCCGGTCGGCGTGCATCACCGTGGTGTGGTCGCGGCCGCCGAACAGCGCGCCGATCTTCGGCAGCGACAGGTCGGTCAGCTCGCGGCACAGGTACATGGCGATCTGCCGGGCCGTCACCAGCTGGCGGCCCCGGGAGCTGCCGCACAGGTCCTCCACCGTGAGGCCGAAGTAGTCGGCCGTGGCGCCCATGATGGCGGTCGAGGTGATCTCCGGCGTCGAGTCGTCGCCGCCGGGCATCAGGTCCTTGAGGACGATCTCCGTCAGGCCCAGGTCGACCGGCTGCCGGTTGAGCGAGGCGAACGCCGTCACCCGGATCAGCGCGCCCTCCAGCTCACGGATGTTCCGCGAGATCCGGGAGGCGATGAACTCCAGCACCTCCGGCGGGGCGTTGAGCTGCTCCTGCACCGCCTTCTTGCGCAGGATCGCGATGCGCGTCTCCAGTTCCGGCGGCTGGACGTCGGTGATCAGGCCCCACTCGAAACGGTTCCGCAGCCGGTCCTCCAGGGTGACCAGCTGCTTGGGCGGCCGGTCGCTGGAGAGCACGATCTGCTTGTTGGCGTTGTGGAGCGTGTTGAAGGTGTGGAAGAACTCCTCCTGGGTCGACTCCTTGTCCGCCAGGAACTGGATGTCGTCCACGAGCAGGATGTCCATCTCGCGGTAGCGCTTGCGGAAGCTGTCGCCCTTGCCGTCGCGGATGGAGTTGATGAACTCGTTGGTGAACTCCTCCGAGCTCACGTACCGCACGCGCGTGCCGGGGTACAGGCTCCGCGCGTAGTGCCCGATCGCGTGCAGCAGGTGGGTCTTGCCGAGTCCCGACTCGCCGTAGATGAAGAGCGGGTTGTAGGCCTTCGCCGGCGCCTCGGCGACGGCGACCGCGGCCGCGTGCGCGAAGCGGTTGGACGCGCCGATGACGAACGTGTCGAAGAGGTACTTCGGGTTCAGCCGCGCGGTCGGCTCGCCGGGGCCGGTGGCCGGTGCCGGCTGCGCCGCCAGCGGGCCGGGCGCGCCGGTGGTGGGCAGGTTGGGGCCCACGGGGCCGCCGCGGTGGACGTGTCCGGAGCCCGGGGGCGGTTCGGGCAGGTCGCGGCGCATGGCGTCGCGCTGGTCGTAGTCGCCGCGTGACGTGTCGTAGTCGGGGCGCTGCGGGTCGTAGGACGGCCGGTCCACGGGCTGCGGGCGGTAGTCCTGCGAGGGCGGGCCACCGCCGTAGCCGTCCTGGGCGGCGTACGAGTCCTGTGAGCCGTAGGCGTCCTGCGGGGGCGTGGCGTACGGATCGCGCTCGGGGAAGCCGAGGCGCTGCTGCTGCCAGCCGTACTCCTCCTGCGCCGGCCGGGGCCAGGCGCCGGGCTCCGGCCGCTGGTACTCCGACGGGTAGGCGGGGCGGGCGGTGGGCAGCTGGTCGCCGGAGGGGCCCTGCTGCTGGTCGGCGCGGCGGCGGCCGTATCCCTCGTAGGGCTCGTACGGCTCGCGTTCCTGCCGGTCGGGCCGCTCGAGGTGGTCGGGGCGGTCCTGGCGGGTGGCCGGGAGCTCGGGTTCCTCGTAGCGCGGCTGGGGCCGGGGCGCCGGTGGGGGCGCGGGCTCGCCGGCGGTCTCGTCGACGGTGATCGCGATGCGGATCGGACGTCCGCACTCACGGCTCAGGCACTCGCTGACGATGGGGGCGAGACGGCCTTCGAGTACGCCCTTCGCGAACTCGTTGGGCACGGCGAGCAGCGCCGTGTCGGCGACCAGGGCCAGCGGCTGGCAGCGCCGGATCCAGTGCTCGTCCTTGACCTCGACGCCCTGGCCGCGGCCCTCCCCGAGCAGTTGCTCCAGTACGCGTGGCCACACTGCGGCAAGATCGGCAGGTACATCAGCCACAGGGCACGCTCTCTCACAGGCCCCTCGATCGTGTGATGCGAAGGACGGGTCGGGATGTAAATCGGGTGGTGGAGGGTCAAGGGAACGAATCGGAGTTCAGCCACGGTAGTCAGCGCGGCGGGTACGGTTCAAGTTGTTGTCCCCAGGCTGTGGACAAGTGTCTCCCGGTCGCCGCTGGTTTGACCGAATGGCGCAGCCACGCGTACCGTAACCAAGTCGAGTTGTCGATGGCTGCTGCCGCCTGCCTCCGATGGGCACAGATCACGCACGGTGATCGGTCAGCGGTGCACTCGGGCGTAACGCGAGCTACTCGTGGGCGCACGGTGACAGCCAGGACGGCACCCCGCAGAAACCGATTCTTTCTGGAGCCCCCGAGTGAGCAAGCGCACCTTCCAGCCGAACAACCGTCGCCGCGCCAAGACCCACGGCTTCCGGCTGCGTATGCGCACCCGTGCCGGCCGCGCGATTCTCGCGTCCCGCCGCAGCAAGGGTCGCGCCCGTCTGTCCGCCTGATCCCGGTCAGGTCATGCCGTCGTGCTGCCCACCGAGAACCGGCTGAGGCGGCGCGAGGACTTCGCGACCGCGGTACGACGAGGGCGCCGGGCAGGAAGTCGGCACCTCGTCGTCCATCTTCGTAGCGGTGCCACGGACCCGCATGCGCCTGGGGAGAGCGCTCCCCCGTCGTGTGCGGGTTTCGTCGTGAGCAAGGCCGTGGGTGGTGCGGTGGTGCGCAACAAGGTGAAGCGCAGGCTTCGCCATCTGATGCGCGAGCGAGTGGCCCAGTTGCCCCCCGGTAGCCTGGTAGTCGTACGAGCGCTGCCCGGAGCGGGTGACGCCGACCACGCACAACTGGCCCGAGACCTGGACGCCGCCCTGCGGCGGCTGCTGGGAGGGGGCGCCCGATGAAGTACCCGCTGCTGGCCCTGATCAAGATCTACCAGTGGACGATCAGTCCGCTGCTGGGACCGGTGTGCAAGTACTACCCGTCGTGTTCGCGCTACGGCTACACGGCCATAGACCGGCACGGTGCCGTCAAGGGCACGGTGCTCACGGCCTGGCGCATCCTCCGGTGCAATCCGTGGTCGTTGGGCGGTGTGGACCATGTCCCGCCGCGCAAGCGCCCGCGGTGGCACGAAATGTTGCGTGACGCCTGGCGTGCACGCAGGGGCGGGACCTCCGCCGCCGAACCGGCCACCGAGGGGTGGACCTCTCCCACAGGTCCGGCGAGTCCTTCGAGCCCGGCCGCAGAGACCTCGTCCATGCCCAAGGAGCATGATTAGTGGACACGATTGCCAGCCTCTTCAGCTTCATCACGACACCTGTCTCCTGGGTCATCGTCCAGTTCCACAGCGTGTACGGCGCCATTTTCGGCCCCGACACGGGGTGGGCCTGGGGCCTGTCGATCGTGTCCCTGGTGATTCTGATCCGTATCTGCCTGATCCCGCTCTTCGTGAAGCAGATCAAGGCGACGCGCGCGATGCAGACGCTCCAGCCGGAGATGAAGAAGATCCAGGAGCGCTACAAGAACGACCGGCAGCGTCAGTCCGAAGAGATGATGAAGCTGTACAAGGAGACGGGCACCAACCCGCTCTCCTCGTGCCTTCCCATCCTGGCGCAGTCGCCGTTCTTCTTCGCCCTCTACCACGTGCTCAACAGCATCGCGTCGAACGACACCATCGGTGTGATCAACGAGCGTCTGCTGGAGAGCGCGCAGAAGGCCCACATCTTCGGTGCCCCGCTCGCGGCGAAGTTCACGGACAGCTCGGAGAAGGTCGAGGCGCTCAACTCCTCGCTGACCGATGTCCGTGTCGTCACGGCGATCATGATCGTCCTGATGTCGCTGTCGCAGTTCTACACGCAGCGCCAGCTGATGACGAAGAACGTCGACACCACGGTGAAGACGCCGTTCATGCAGCAGCAGAAGATGCTGATGTACGTCTTCCCCATCATCTTCGCCGTCTTCGGCATCAACTTCCCGGTCGGTGTCCTCGTCTACTGGCTGACCACCAACGTGTGGACCATGGGCCAGCAGATGTACGTCATCCACAACAACCCCACGCCGGGTTCCAAGGCGCAGGCCGCCTACCTGGAGCGCCTCTCCAAGAGCGTCGCCAAGCACGGCAGGACCCGCGGCCGCGGTGAGCGCGCCATCGTCAAGGCCATCGTGGCCAAGGGCCGGGACCGCAACGAGTACGAGCGCAAGTTCATCAACGGCCTGAACAAGTCGGGGCTCGCGGCCCAGGCCGACGGCACGGTGATCAAGAGCGAGAGCACGGCCGCCGCCCAGGCCGAGGACGTCGCCGCCGGAGCCGCCGCCAAGCGGCAGCAGCCCAAGCGGCAGACCAAGGCCCAGCGTCAGTCCGGCACGGCCAAGACGGCCGGTGAGCCCACCTCGCTGACCAAGTCCGACGAGCCCGAGGACGCCAAGCCCGCCGCCCCTGCCAAGAAGGGCGACGCCAAGCCCGCCGGCGGTACCCGCAGCAGGGCCCAGTCCGGGCAGCGCAAGGGTCCGCAGCGGCCCAAGTCCCCGTCCAAGAAGTAAGAAGGAGTCCATCCCGTGACGGAAGGCACCACCTCCGCCGCTGCCGAGGGCGCAGACACCCTGACCCGCCTGGAGCAGGAGGGCGAGATCGCGGCGGACTATCTGGAGGGTCTGCTCGACATCGCCGACCTCGACGGCGACATCGACATGGACGTCGAGGCCGACCGCGCCTCCGTCTCGATCATCAGCGACACGGGCAGCCGTGACCTGCAGAAGCTGGTGGGCCGTGACGGTGAGGTGCTGGAGGCGCTCCAGGAGCTCACGCGGCTGGCCGTGCACCGGGAGACCGGGGACCGCAGCCGTCTCATGCTCGACATCGCCGGCTACCGGGCCAAGAAGCGCACCGAGCTGTCCGAGCTCGGCGCCAAGGCCGCGGCCGAGGCCAGGAGCAGCGGCGAGGCCGTGAGGCTGGACCCGATGACGCCGTTCGAGCGCAAGGTCGTGCATGACGCGGTCAAGGCGGCCGGCCTGCGCAGTGAGTCCGAGGGCGAGGAGCCGCAGCGCTTCGTCGTCGTGCTGCCCGCCTGATCGGTTCCACGTTCCATCGGCCCCGTCTGTTGCGCAGACGGGGCCGAACTTTGTCAGCCTGATAGTTCTGTGGTCTGGTGTCGGCGCCCCGTGCCGGCACAGTACGGAAGGACGGTCCCCCCGTGACGGAGGCAGCGGAGCTTCCCCCCGCGCCCGAGCAGGCACGCGAGGTGTTCGGTGATCGCTTCGAGGACGCGGTCCGGTACGCGGAGCTGCTCGCCGAGGCGGGTGTGCAGCGCGGTCTGATCGGACCACGCGAGGTGCCCCGCCTGTGGGAGCGGCACCTGCTGAACTGTGCGGTGCTCTCAGAGGTCGTGCCCGAGAACGTGACGGTGTGCGATGTGGGCTCGGGCGCCGGCCTGCCGGGCATTCCCCTGGCACTGGTCCGGGAGGATCTCAAGATCACTCTGCTGGAGCCACTGCTGCGACGTACCAACTTCCTGACCGAGGTCGTGGAACTGCTCGGCCTGGACCATGTGACGGTCGTGCGCGGCCGGGCCGAGGAGGTCATGGGAAAGCTGCCTCCGGTCCATGTGGTGACGGCGCGCGCCGTGGCTCCGCTCGACCGCCTCGCCACATGGGGCGTTCCTCTGCTGCGACCCTACGGGGAGATGCTGGCGCTCAAGGGCGACACCGCCGAGGAGGAGCTGAAGAGCGCGACGACGGCGTTGAGCAAGCTCGGTGCGGTGGAGACGTCCATCGTGCAGGTGGGTGAGGGCGTCGTGGACCCGATGTCCACAGTGGTGCGGGTCGAGGTCGGGGAGAGCCCGGGCGGTGTGCGGTTCGCGGCGAAGCGCGCGAAGGCCGCTCGCACGGGACGGGTCAGGCGTCGGCGCTGAGCGCCGGACGTACTCCACACAAGCTGCCGAACCCATGCATGTCGGAGTGTCGCGGCTGTACCGTCTCGGCCGCTGTGCATCGTGTTTCACGTGAAACGTCGCTCACTGCTGCACGGCATCATCAATCGGGGCCGCGCTGCGGCCGAACCACGTGAACGGAAGCCTCTCGGTTCACTCGGAGAGGCTCCTGGGTCCGGTGAGAGATCCGCCTCTTCAGGGAGCACGGAGTTGTCCACAGAGGTGGATTTCTCCACAGAACGCCAGGGCTCACTGGTTCATGACCCCGCAGGCATGGGAGGCTCTGTTCATAGCGAGCCTGAAGTCGAGGAGAGTGAATCCTTGCGGTCCGACGCCAACATCGCGGGACCGATGACCGATCCGGTCCCCGGTCCCCGTACCGAATCAACGGGAGCGGATGTTTCACGTGAAACACCGCCTCCGATGGACGACACTCCCATCGGTCGTGCTGCCCAACTGGCGGTGGAGGCTCTGGGGCGGACCGGCGAGGGCCTGCCGCGGCCCGAGCAGACCCGGGTCATCGTGGTCGCCAATCAGAAGGGCGGTGTCGGCAAGACGACGACCACCGTCAACCTTGCCGCGTCGCTCGCTCTCCACGGCAGCCGTGTTCTGGTGATCGACCTCGATCCCCAGGGCAATGCGTCGACGGCCCTGGGGATCGACCACCATGCCGAGGTTCCCTCCATCTATGACGTCCTGGTGGAGAGCAAGCCGCTCGCCGGAGTCGTCCAGCCGGTCCCCGATGTCGAAGGGCTCTTCTGCGCGCCCGCTACGATCGATCTCGCCGGTGCGGAGATCGAGCTGGTGTCGCTGGTGGCACGGGAAAGCCGACTGCAGCGGGCGATCCAGGCATACGAGCAGCCGCTGGACTACATCCTCATCGACTGCCCGCCCTCGCTCGGCCTGCTGACGGTCAACGCGATGGTGGCCGGCCAGGAGGTCCTGATTCCGATCCAGTGCGAGTACTACGCGCTGGAGGGGCTGGGGCAGCTGCTGCGCAATGTCGACCTGGTGCGGGGGCACCTCAACCCCACCCTGCATGTGTCGACGATCCTTCTCACCATGTATGACGGGCGGACGCGGCTCGCGTCGCAGGTCGCGGACGAGGTGCGCACCCACTTCGGCGACGAGGTGCTGAGGACGAGCATTCCCCGTTCCGTCCGTATTTCGGAGGCGCCGAGTTATGGGCAGACGGTGCTGACTTACGATCCTGGATCAAGTGGTGCCCTCTCCTACTTCGAGGCGGCACGAGAGATCGCGTTGAGGGGTGTCGGCGTCAGCTATGACGCACCGCAGGCCCACCTCGGCGTACAGCAGAACGATCCGAGCATGGTGGAGGGCGTCCAGTGAGCGATCGACGGAGGGGGCTGGGCCGCGGTCTCGCCGCACTGATCCCCGCTGCCCCGACGGAGAAGACGGTGACGCCGTCCACGGCCGGGGGAAGCGCTTCGGCGTCTTCCGCGGCGGTGCCGATACTCTCGAACGAGCGGGGAGTGGCCGCCGCGAAGGTGGCCACGCTGCCAGATGTTTCACGTGAAACGGAAGAGGTTTCGGCTCACGGCGCCAGACCCGCGTCGGCGTCGCCCATGGGGGCACACTTCGCAGAGATCCCTCTCGATGCCATCACGCCGAATCCCCGGCAGCCGCGTGAGGTCTTCGATGAAGACGCGTTGGCCGAGCTCATCACTTCCATCAGGGAAGTGGGTCTCCTCCAGCCGGTCGTGGTACGGCAGGTGGGTCCTGAGCGCTATGAGCTCATCATGGGTGAGCGCCGATGGCGGGCCTGTCATGAGGCGGGGCTCGAGGCGATCCCGGCGATCGTACGGGCCACGGAGGACGAGAAGCTCCTCCTGGACGCGCTGCTGGAAAATCTGCACCGTGCCCAGCTGAACCCGCTGGAAGAGGCCGCCGCCTACGACCAGCTGCTGAAGGACTTCAACTGCACGCACGACCAGTTGGCGGATCGCATCGGCCGGTCCCGGCCGCAGGTGTCCAACACCCTGCGTCTGCTGAAGCTGTCACCGACCGTCCAGCGTCGGGTGGCCGCCGGTGTGCTGTCCGCAGGACACGCCCGCGCATTGCTGTCCGTCGAGGACGCGGAGGAGCAGGACCGGCTGGCTCATCGGATCGTGGCCGAAGGGCTGTCGGTGCGGGCGGTCGAGGAGATCGTGACTCTGATGGGTTCACGGCCCCAGAAGGCCCAGCGGTCCAAGGGGCCGCGGGCGGGGTCTCTTGTCTCCCCGGCACTGACGGATCTGGCGACACGTCTCTCGGACCGCTTCGAGACGCGGGTGAAGGTCGATCTGGGTCAGAAGAAGGGCAAGATCACCGTCGAGTTCGCCTCCATGGAGGATCTCGAGCGCATCCTGGGCACCCTCGCTCCGGGTGAGGGCCCCGTCCTGCAGAAGAGTCTGGTGGACGACGACTCCGTGGAGACCGAGTCCTGACTCCAGGCGGGCGCGGTCGAGCAGTCGACCGGGTGACCAAGGGTGGGCCATGTCCGGTGTGCACCGGAAAACGGTCCACCCTTTGCTTTCTGGCGGTATCGAGGGAATCGCTGCGTGGATACGATGCGTTCGGACAGGGCGCATCATCCACCCGGCAGCACCTCTGGGAACAAGGCAGGGGTCATGCGAATGACGATCCGCACCGGATTGGTGAGTGCGGGGCTGGGAGTGGGCGCCGTCAGCGGCTTCATCGGCAGCCTGCTCAGGGAACGGAACGCTCTGACAGCCGCCCGCGAGGCAGCGAGCGAAGGAAGCGAGGAACAGCTTTCATGGGCCGTCGGCTCGTACCGCTCACGCTGGATAACCTTCCGGATCTCCCCCAACGCTGTCGCTCGTGCGTCTTCTGGGAACTCGATCCCGTCAGCGGCGAAGCCGCGGTAGAGGCCGGCACCTCCGCGGTCGAGAAGGAGTCGTGGATCTCGGCGGTCCTTCTGGACTGGGGGTCCTGCGGAAGGATCGTCTACGTCGATGAGGTCCCCGTGGGCTATGTCCTCTACGCTCCACCCGCCTATGTGCCACGCTCCACGGCGTTTCCCACCAGTCCTGTGTCGCCCGATGCGGTGCAGTTGATGACCGCGTTCATCATGCCGGGGTACCAGGGGCAGGGGTTGGGCCGGGTGATGGTGCAGACGGTGGCGAAGGACCTGCTGCGTCGGGGCTTCAAGGCGATCGAGGCCTTCGGCGACGCCCGGTGGAAGGAGCCAGCCTGTCTCCTGCCTGCCGACCATCTGCTGGCCGTGGGTTTCAAGACGGTCCGGCAGCACCCCACCTTTCCCCGGTTGCGACTGGAGCTGAGGACGACGCTCTCCTGGAAGGAAGATGTCGAGATGGCGCTGGACCGGCTGCTCGGGGCCGTGCAGAAGGAGCCGGCGCTACGCCCTCTCTGACGTTCTTCATGCGAATGGGCCGACCCGGACGGGTCGGCCCATTCGTGTTTCACGTGAAACATGCACCGCCGACGAGGCGGACGGTCATCACTTGGCGGCGGTGATGAACTCCTCGAGGTCGCGGACGATCGCGGCCTTCGGCTTGGCGCCGACGATGGTCTTGGCGACCTCGCCACCCTGGTAGACGTTCAGGGTCGGGATGGACATGACGCCGTACTTGGCGGCCGTACCCGGGTTCTCGTCGATGTTCAGCTTGACGACCTCGATCTTGTCCCCGTACTCGGAGGCGATCGCCTCGAGGGACGGAGCGATCTGACGGCACGGACCGCACCAGGCGGCCCAGAAGTCCACCAGGACGGGCTTGTCGCTCTTCAGGACGTCCTGCTCGAAGGAGTCGTCGGTCACGTTCTTCAGGGTGCCGGCCACAGCGGGCTCCTTAACTGATCGGTGCGTGAGGTGGGTGGGGGAGGTCAGACAGCGGTCTTCTCGGGCTCGGCCTTCTCCTCGTCCGCGAGAGCGGCGAGGAAACGCTCGGCGTCGAGGGCGGCGGAACAACCCGTGCCGGCCGCGGTGATCGCCTGACGGTAGGTGTGGTCGACCACGTCGCCGGCACCGAAGACTCCGGTGAGGTTCGTGCGCGTCGAGGGCGCGTCGACCTTCAGGTAGCCCTCTTCGTCCAGCTCCAGCTGGCCCTTGAAGAGCTCGGTGCGCGGGTCGTGGCCGATCGCGATGAACAGGCCGGTCACCGCCAGGTCCGAGAGCTCACCGGTCTTGACGTTGCGCAGCTTCAGGCCCGAGAGCTTCTGGTCACCCAGGACCTCGGCGACCTCGCTGTCCCAGACGAACGAGATCTTCGGGTCGGCGAAGGCACGCTCCTGCATCGCCTTGGAGGCACGCAGGGTGTCACGGCGGTGGACGATCGTCACGGACTTGGCGAAGCGGGAGAGGAAGGTGGCCTCCTCCATCGCGGTGTCGCCGCCGCCGATCACGGCGATGTCCTGGTCCTTGAAGAAGAACCCGTCGCAGGTGGCACACCACGAGACACCGCGGCCGGAGAGGGCGTCCTCGTTGGGCAGGCCGAGCTTGCGGTGCTGCGAGCCGGTGGTGACGATGACGGCCTTCGCCCGGTGGACCGTGCCGGCGGTGTCCGTGACGGTCTTGACCTCACCGGTCAGGTCGACGGCGACCACGTCGTCCGGGACGAGCTCGGCACCGAAGCGCTCCGCCTGGGCGCGCATGTTGTCCATGAGCTCGGGACCCATGATGCCGTCCTGGAAACCAGGGAAGTTCTCGACCTCGGTGGTGTTCATCAGCGCGCCGCCGGCGGTGACGGCGCCCTCGAACACCAAGGGCTTCAGCGACGCACGGGCGGTGTAGAGCGCCGCCGTGTAGCCGGCGGGCCCCGAACCGATGATGATCACGTTACGGACGTCGCTCACGGCTTGATTCCTCGTCTCTGGTCTGCGTCGGTCGACCGGTGGGAGCTCCTCTCGGAACTCTCACCCCGTCCAACGGATCCTAAGGGGCGTGCATTCCCGCCGTGCCCGGGCACACGGGTACGGCCCCGCCGCCGACGCACAGAGGCGCACACCGTACGGGATATCGCCCGAGGACGAAGACCACGCGTCGGTCCGCCGGAGGCACGCGTACCGGACGTCAGGAGCGGGTGTAGGAGTGTTTCAGCAGAACCTTCGCCGTGGTGGCGGCGGACGGATTGCCGACACAGGTCGCCTCGACGAGATATGCGGTCACACGCGTGTCGTCCGAGGTGTCGGGAAGCACGACGAGCATCGCTTCCCTCCCCTTGTACGTGCCCTTCTCGATGGCGAGCGCGGCGTCGTTGCGGCCGATGCCGTCACTGATGCACTTCGGCACCGCGGGCCCCTTGAGGGCCCTGGGGCGGACGGCGTCGGACTCCGGCTGCGACCCGAAGGTGCGCGCGGCGCCGGAACCCTCCAGTTCTCCTTGGCCCTGCCGGCTCCGCGCGAGGAGATCGGTGACCTGCTTCTCCAGCTTCCCCTCGGAGAAGGTGTCCGAGGCTGTCGCCGGGGGAATCCCCTCGTGTCCGGTGTCGTCGTTCATGGTGGACAGCACCACCGATCCGAGCCCCAGGGCGGCGACCGTGAACACGGTCCCCAGGACGGCGATCCGGCGGCGCTCATGGCTCGATCGGCCCTTGCGGCCCGGTCCGGTCGTAGTGGAGCGGGGGCGCCCGGTGGGTCGGTTTTGGGGCACCGGTGTTTCACGTGAAACATGCGCGGAGTCGTCGGCGGACATGTGGGAAACGCCGGCGGGTTCCCCGGTGGTATCGGACTCCGGCGCCGTGGCCTGCAGCAGAGCTTCCGCGGCCAGGGCGGCGTCGATACGGCTCGCCACTTCGGCGGGCATACGGGGCGGGCCCGGCACCGTGCCGAGCAGGCTCCGGATCTCCTCGAGTGAGGCATGGACGTCCGCACAGAGCGCGCACTCGTCCAGATGCCGGCGTACGTGGGTACTCCGGGCGGGCGGCAGGAGTCCTTCGGTCAGGTCGGAGATCTCCGCGACATCCGGGTGCTCCACCCTGTCTGTCGTCGACGTCACGCTCGCCCACCTCCGCCCTTCGCTGCAGCCGGGTCGTTCGATCCTGGGTCCGGCGGATCCGTCGGCCGCGGGCCCGCTGCGGGTGGGACGGGCGTCCCCTGCGTCCGGTTCCGTCCCTCGCCCCGTTTCCCGCCCTCACCGGGGCCGTCCGGCCGTAGGTGGGCGAGCAGGGGCAGGAGTCTGGCTCTTCCCCGCGCACAGCGACTCTTCACCGTGCCGGTGGGCACCTCGAGGACACGGGCGGCTTCGGCGACCGGGTAACCCTGCATGTCCACGAGGACGAGCGCGGCCCGCTGGTCGGGCGGGAGGACACCCATGGCTTCGATGAGCTGGCGGTGCAGGTCGTTGCGCTCCGCGGGCGCGGAGGCGGACTCGTGGGGCTCCAGCAGCTGCTCCAGCCGCTCCGTGTCGTCGACCGGGGCGGTCTTGCGGGAGGCCGTTTTGCGGACGCGGTCCAGACAGGCGTTCACCGTGATCCGGTGCAGCCATGTGGTGACGGCCGACTGGCCGCGGAAGGTGTGGGCGGCCCGGTAGGCGGAGACGAGGGCGTCCTGAACGGCGTCAGCGGCCTCCTCGCGGTCGCCGAGCGTCCGCAGGGCCACGGCCCACAACCGATCACGATGCCGGCGCACGAGCTCACCGAAGGCCTCGGGATCGCCCTCCCCATGACGGACGAGGAGGTCCTGATCACTGACGTCGCCGTAGGCGCTGTCGTCCGTCATCGGACCTCCTCCCCTGGGAACGGCGAGCAGTCAGCCGAGGAGCTTGATATCGGTGATGGCCTGCTTGTAACCGGGCTGGCTGTAATGGGCGGAATCGTGGCCGGAGTACGGCATCGCGGTCAGCCACACCAGGACGTAGCGGCTCTTCACCGGCTTGTCGACCGTCACCTTCGCGGACGTGCTGTTCGTCGTCGTCTCGCCCAGCTCCTTCATGGAGCTCAGCGGAGTGGACGAACTCAGCGAGTCGGTGGCGTACAGCTTGATGGTGGTGTGATCCCCGGCGTAGCGCAGGGAGAGCGTCGCGGCCGACACCTCCTGGTCGGAGCCGAGGTCGTAGACGATGCCGACTCCGGGCTTGATCACTATCTTCGGACCGTCCGTGTAGCTGCTGGTCCGCCATCCCGTCGTCGTGCTGTCGTCGTACGTCAGGCCCACGTCGCCCGGGTGCTGCGCATCGCCCTCGGCCACGTACTCCTGGGCGCCCTGGATGCCGAGCGGCTTGACGGGCTTGGGCTTGTTGTCCTTCTTGTCGTTGTCGCCGCCGTCCGTCGTCTGTGTCCGGTTGGTGTCGTCGGACTGCTTGTCCTGTTCCAGGAGCGCGTCCGCGAGCTGCCAGCTGCCCAGGCCCAGTGCGGCGATCAGCAGGGCCGAGACGGCCCACTTCAGCGCCTTGCCCGTGCGGCTCTGCAGTGGGGGAGGCGGGGGCGGCGGCACCGGCTGGGTGACGCCGGAATGCGGTGTCGGCCGGCCGTAGGTGCCCTGCTGGTAGGTGGTGCGCTGGTAGTCGGGCGGCGTCGTGAACGCGGGCTCCGGCGGGCGGATGCGGGGCATCTCACCGATCGCCTTCACCAGCTCCTCGGGCGTGGTGCACGCCGACTCGTGGCGCGAGGCCGTGGCGCCGTCGTTGGCGAGCGCGCGCATGGCCAGCTCGGACAGTCCACGGTGGACACCGGCGCGTACCTGGTCGGGTGGGATCAGCCCGATGTCCTTCGGCAGCCCTGACAGGCCGTAGGCGTCGCTCTCGTACGGCCAGCGCTGGGTCAGCGCCGCGTAGAGCAGGGCGCCGATGGACTCGGTGTCGGTACGCTGCGGGGTGTCGGAGCTGATGCCGCGCAGCGCCGCGTTCACCGCCAGGCCGCGGATGCGCCACTGGCCGGTCGAGGTGCGCAGGACCGCGTTGGGGTTCAGGCGGAGATGGGCGAGGCCCTCGCGGTGGGCCGCGGCCATGGCGGCCGAGACCTGACTGACCATCTGGTAGGCGTCGTACACCTCCAGTGGTCCGGTCGCCAGGAGCGTGGTCAGTTCGGTGGCGTCGGGGAGCCATTCGTGCACGACGTAGACGACGTCGTTCTCCTCGACGGCGTCCAGTACCTGGACGAAGCGCGGGTCGCCCAGCAGGGCGGAGGAGCGGGCCGCGGCCAGGACGGACCGGGCGCGCGAGTGGTCCGCGGGCAGGATGTGCACGCCCACGGCGCGGCGGAGCTTCTCGTCCACGGCACGCCAACTGCTGAATCCGTCCAGACGGGTGACGCACTCCTCGAGGCGGTAGCGTCTGGCGAGCTTGTGACCGCTGTGCAGTTCAGGCGGCGAGGTCTTCGCGGGGCCACCGGCGCCGCTGTCCTCCTGTGCCTCGTCGTTGTCCGTGTCCCGCTCCCGGTTCTGGGCCACCCCGTCGGCCGTGGACTGGTCCGCCTGTGCGGTCAGCGGCTGCTTGCCGCTGTCGTCTGCCACGTCGACGGCAGCTGTGCTCCGTTCGGCCACCGTCGTTCCCTGCCTCCCCATCCCATGCGCGTCGGCCGGCGTCCGTCGCGCGCCGTTCGACGCCGAGACCAATTGTGCCCACAGTCCGCCGCTATGCACGACACACAGTGGCCGACGATGGTTGTGCGCCTACCCGCTGCTTCAGCGTCCAAGGCGTCCGCGCACCATACCCACCAGCGAGTTGACTTCCTCGATCCGCATCCGGCGGGCGGCCACGAAGAAGACTCCGAACAGTACGGCCCCACCGGCCAGCAGTGCCGCGAGCGAGGCCACGGCGCCCTGGCCGAGCGTCTGCACGACCCCGTAGCAGGCCGCGCCACTGAGCAGCGCGGCGGGAACGGAGGCGATGCACAGCCGGGCGTAGGTCCGCAGCACCCGGGCGCCGTCCAGGTCCCCGCCCAGTCGCTTGCGCAGCCGGTTCCAGGCGATGCCGACCCCGATCACGTAGGCCAGGCCGTACGAGGCGGCCATGCCGACCACGGCCCAGCGGGCCGGGAGCACGACGTAGCAGACGCCCGAGGCGATCGCGTTGCCCGCGGCCACGATGACCGTGTTGTAGAAGGGGGTCCGGGTGTCCTCGTACGCGTAGAAGGCGCGCAGGACGACGTACTGCACGGAGTAGGGGATCAGGCCGAGGCCGAAGGCCATCAGCATGTAGCCCATGTTGGTGGCGGCTCCGGTGCCCGAGGAGCCGAACATCAGCGTGCACATCGGGATGCCGAGCGAGACGAAGCCGAAGGCGATCGGCACGATCGCGACGGCCGTGGTGCGCAGGCCCTGGGAGATGTCGTCGCGGACGGCGCCGGCGTCGTCCTCGGCCGCCGAGCGGGAGATGCGGGGCAGCAGGGCGGCCATCAGGGAGACGGTGATGATGGCCTGGGGCAGACCCCAGATCAGCTGGGCGTTGGAGTAGGCGCTGAAGCCCGTGCCGGCGATGTCCGTGTCCTTGACCGACGCGGTGGCCAACTGGGTGACCACCAGCGCGCCCGCCTGGTTGGCGAGGACGAACAGGATGGTCCACTTGGCGAGCATGGCGGCCTTGCCGAGCCCGTGACCCTTCCAGTCGAAGCGCAGGCGGATGCGGAACCCGGTCTCGCGCAGGTACGGGATCATGGCCAGGGCCTGGACGACGAGGCCGAGCAGGACGCCGACGCCCAGCAGGCGCAGGCCCTCCGGCGGGATGTTGGTGACCTTCATCTGCGAGTCCGCGGCGGTGCCGTAGACCCAGATGAACGTGCCGAGCGTGACGATGATGACGATGTTGTTCAGGACCGGGGTCCACATCATCGCGCCGAACCGGCCGCGGGCGTTGAGGATCTGACCCATCACCACGTGGATGCCCATGAAGAAGATCGAGGGCAGGAAGTAGCGGGTGAAGGTGACCGCGACGTCGTTGGCCGCGGGGTCGTCGGCGACCGGGACCGACAGGGCGCGCACCAGGAGGGGGGCGGCCAGCCAGGCGAGGGCGGTGAGCGCGGCCAGGGCCACCATCACCAGTGTCAGCAGGCGGTTGGCGTACGCCTCCCCGCCGTCCTCGTCGTCCTTCATCGCCCGCACGAGCTGCGGCACGAAGACGGAGTTGAGACCACCGCCGACGGTCAGGATGTAGATCATCGTCGGCAGCTGGTACGCGATCTGGAAGGACTCGCCCAGCAACGCGAGGCCGAGCGCCGAGACGATCATCGCGGACCGGACGAACCCCGTGAGACGGGACACCATCGTGCCCGCCGCCATCACGGCGCTCGACTTCAGCAGTCCTCCGGCCCGGCCGCCCTTCTTCGGGGCGGCGGGAGCCGGTTCCGGTGCGGGAGCCTCCGCGACGGGCGGCGGAGTGGCTCCCGCGTAGTGGCCGGGTGTCGAGGACGCCGGCCCCGGCACCGGCGCGTAGGGCTGCAGGCCGCTCGCCGGCGGATGGCCCGGGTGTCCGCCACCGTGCTGCTGGGGGTAACCGCCACCCTGCTGCTGGGGGTACCCGCCACCTTGCTGCTGGTCGGGGAAGGCGCCGCTCTGCTGCTGGTCGCGGAAGAGATGGGCGAAGGCGTCCGGCTCGTGGTGCTGGTCGCCGGTCCGGCCGACCAGGTCGTCCACGCCCACGAACTGCGTGGTGCGCGGGTCGTCGCCGTACGGCAGGTACTGCGTCGGTCCGTCCGGCTCCGGCGCGGGGGTCTGGGCCCACACCCGCGGGTCGGGAGCGTACGGGGACCGGGGCGGCTGCCCGTACAGCGGCTGCTGCGGGGGGTGGGCGCCGGGCGGGGGCGGCGGGTGCGCGGCGCGGTCGTAGAGCGCCTCGGCGACCGGGTCCTGGGCGGCGAGGTCCTGCGCCCGGTAGGGGTCCTGGTCGTAGGCGTCCTGGAGGTACGGGTCGGCGGGCGGCTGCGGCACCTGGCCGTGCCCGGGCGGCGGACCCTGCGGGGGGTCCGACTCGGGATGGCCCGAGTTGCCCGCGGCATGGCCGCGGTCACCGTCGTACGGCGCGTTCATGGTTACCCCACCTCATCGTCCCGGGCCGACCGGCCACGACATCCTCAACGGTCCACTCTCTCACCCGTGCCGGACGGGCCGGCCTTCTCCGGTGCGGTGTCCGGTGCCGGGTCACTCGGCTGCTCGGGGGCGTCCGTCCGCGCGTCCGCCCCGGACTCCGGGGTGGGACGCTCCTGTGCGGCTTCCGGGTTCTGCGGACCGTCGGTGTCCCCGTCGGCCCCACGGTCCTGCTCCTCGGCCTCGCGGGCCGCGGCCCGCTTGCGCTGGGTGTACATACGGAAGCCGGCGAGGACGAGCAGCAGGACGCCGCCGCCGATCACCAGCATCACCGTGGCGGTGATCTCGGTGACCTTCACGTCGAAGGTGACGGGCTCGCCGTACTTCTGACCGTCCTGCGTGTACAGCTGGGCGATCACCGTCGCCCGTCCGTTGGCGTTGGCGGACGTGGTGAACTTCACCGACTGGCTGTGGCCGCCGGAGACCGTGACGGGCTGCTCCTCGTAGGCGCCCCCGTCGATCTCGAGACGGGTCGGGCTGGTCGAGGTGAGCCGCAGCACCAGGTGTTCGACGCCCTGCACCAGATTGTTCTGGACCGTCACGGGGATGGTGGCACTGCGGCCGGAGAGCTTCATCTCCGACTTGTCGATCAGTCTGACCCGGCCGGTGAGGGTGTCGAGATAGGCCTCGACGCCGCTCCGGTAGACCGCCGCCTCCGCCTGCCGGCCCCGCCAGGACACGGACATCGCCCGGTTCAGGGCGCGTCCGAACGGGGTCACCACCCGGGACTGGTCGGAGAGGATCACCTTGAACTTGTCGAGCTTGGCCTGCGTCCTCTGGATCTGCTCGAACGTCGTCCGCGGCAGCTCGCGCTTGCGCAGGGAGGAGGGGTACGAGGAGGCCGGGGGCACCTTGGTGGCGGCGGCGGGGTCCGGTTCGGCCCTGGCGGCCGCCATGAGGTCCTGCGACTCGGACCAGCCTCCGTCCTGGAGGATCCCGAGCGCCTCGGCCATCGTCCGGGCCTGGCTCGCGGACGGTGTGCGCTGCGGTGCGACGACCACGCTGCGCCGCTCCCCCGTCTGCAGGTCGAGGGCCAGGCTCTGGGCCAGGAACCGCTGTACCGCGAGCGTGGAGGTGGAGGCCTTGGTCATGTCGCCCTGGAACGCCGTGGACAGCCGTGCGTCCGCGACGACGGCCGTGGTGCCGCCGCCGATGGGCCGGGGTGCGGAGGGCGTGTACAGCAGTCCGGCGGTCTCCTCGAAGGTGTCGCTGCGGGCGATCACCTTGTCGGCTCCGGCGGATGTGGCGACCTTGACGATGGAGGGGTCGACGGCGCCGTCGACGGGCCAGGCGAAGTCCGTGAGGGGTTTGACGTGGAGGATCGCCTCCACGGTCCTGGAGGCGACGTCGGTGGCTTCCTTGAGGTGGCTCAGCGAGCCGGTGACGGACGTGCCGTTGTGCGCGAGGGAGGCCAGATCGGGGTCGCCGAACGGCAGCGCGACGACCTCCTTGTCGGTCACGGCCTTCTGCACCTCGGTGAGCCAGCGCTTGGCGACCTCCTGGTGGCCGCCGACGACGGGTTCGTCACCCTCGCCGGACACCTCGTAACGGTCGGTCATGGCTTCGACGGACGCCAACAGGTCCGGGTCGACCACCCAGGTGACGTCGAGGCCCTCGCCGAGCGCCACCATCCGGTCCAGCCGGCCGCCCGGGGAGATCTCCTCGGCGAGTTCGTCGTCGTGGAAAAGGGGTGTCTGCTGTTCGTCCGAGCCGGTTTCCGCCGTCATGTGGACGGTGGAGACCAGCGGCCACAGGAACGTCGTCTTCGTCTTCGTGGAGGTTTCGTCGGGCTGCCACGGCAGGAACGTCCGCTGGACGCCGAGGGTCTGCGGCCACGGCTGCGCGGAGGTCTGCCCGGAGAGCGCCACGGTCAGCTGGTAGACGCCGTCCTCACCGAGATCCAGCTTGTTCACCGGCACCGAGAGGGTGAAGGGCTGCGAGACGCCGGGGGTGAGCTTGTCGAACTCCTCGGTGTACTTGTCGCCGACCTCCGGCCCGATGACGCTCTGCACGTCGGTGCTGTTCTTGGCGACGCCGTCGATACCCGATCGGGTGTTCAGCAGCGGCCCCACACGCAGCCCCACGTGGGCGTCGGTGACGTCCTGCCTGCCCTTGTTGGTCACCGTCCCGGAGACGGTGACGGTGTCGCCCTCGGTGGGAGCTCCGGGGGTGAGGGCGTCGACCGAGACGGAGACCGGTCCGGCGCCGGAGGCTGCCTGTGACGCGTCCGCCCCGGTGGCCTCCGCGGGAGGCGCGGCGGGCAGCTGGAGGAGCCCGGCCAGCAGGGGCACTCCGGTGAGCAGGACTCCGGTGCGCCGCAACCAGCGACGGGCAGGTGAGGGATTCGTCCCCTGGAAGTCCGCCGCCTCGGCCACGCGCTCGCCCGTCCCTCGTCTTCGTCAGTGTGTCGTCGTCCTGTGCGTCCACGCATGGTAACGATGCCCGCCGGGGGGAAGTGCCGCGGACCGGTCCGCAAGATCAGGAGGGCTCGGGCCTTGTCCCTTATCGGCGGGGGTGTCCGTGGGCACGTCGGAAGGGCGCTCCCGGTTGTCCGGGCCACGTACCCTCTTCTGTTGTGCCGAACGCCAACGAAGAAACCAGTGTCCTGAGCCAGGCGCAGGACCGCGCCGTGAGTGAACTGCTGCGGGTCGCCCCTGTCGCCGACGACCTCGCCCGCCGCTTCCAGGAGGCCGGGTTCTCACTCGCCCTGGTGGGCGGTTCGGTGCGGGACGCGCTGCTCGGCCGTCTCGGCAACGATCTGGACTTCACGACCGATGCCCGTCCGCAGGACGTACTGAAGATCATGCGCCCCTGGGCGGACGCCGTCTGGGACGTCGGGATCGCCTTCGGCACGGTCGGTGCGCAGAAGGAGGCCCGTGTCGGGGAAGCCGACCGAAGCTTCCAGATCGAGGTGACCACCTATCGCTCGGAAGCGTACGACCGCACCTCGCGCAAACCGGAGGTGTCCTACGGAGACTCCATCGAGGAGGACCTGGCCCGCCGTGACTTCACGGTGAACGCGATGGCCGTGGCGCTGCCGGAGAAGCGGTTCATCGACCCGCACGGCGGCCGCGCCGACCTGGCCGCGCGGGTGCTGCGCACCCCGGGTACGCCCGAGGAGTCCTTCTCGGACGATCCGCTGCGGATGATGCGGGCCGCGCGGTTCGCCGCCCAGCTCGACTTCGAGGTGGCGCCCGAGGTCGTCACGGCGATGAAGGAGATGGCCGGGCGCATCGAGATCGTCTCCGCCGAGCGGGTGCGGGACGAGCTGAACAAGCTGATCCTCTCCGCCCACCCGCGCAAGGGGCTGTCCCTGCTCGTGGACACCGGGATCGCCGAGTACGTGCTGCCCGAGCTGCCGGCCCTGCACCTGGAGCGGGACGAGCACCACCGGCACAAGGACGTCTACGACCACACGCTGATCGTCGTGGAGCAGGCGATGGCCCTGGAGGAGGACGGCCCCGATCTGACCCTTCGCCTGGCGGCCCTGCTGCACGACATCGGCAAGCCGCGCACACGGCGTTTCGAGAAGGACGGCCGCGTCTCGTTCCACCACCACGAAGTGGTCGGGGCGAAGATGGCGAAGAAGCGCATGACGGCGCTCAAGTACTCCAACGAGCTGGTGAGGGACGTCTCGCGTCTCGTCGAGCTCCATCTGCGCTTCCACGGCTACGGCACGGGAGAGTGGACGGACTCCGCCGTGCGCCGCTATGTCCGTGACGCCGGGCCGCTCCTCGGCCGGCTCCACAAGCTGACCCGCTCGGACTGCACCACGCGCAACCGGCGCAAGGCCGCCGCGCTCTCCCGTGCGTACGACGGCCTGGAGGAGCGCATCGCCCAGCTCCAGGAGCAGGAGGAGCTGGACGCCATCCGCCCGGACCTCGACGGCAACCAGATCATGGAGATCCTCGGCGTCAAGCCGGGCCCGGCCGTCGGTCAGGCGTACCAGCACCTGCTGGAGCTCCGGCTGGAGAACGGCCCGATGGAGCACGACGCGGCGGTGGCCGCACTCAAGGAGTGGTGGGCCGGGCAGCAGGGCTGAGAGCGTGGGACGGGGCGATGTTTCACGTGAAACATCGCCCTGCGGGCATGAATGAGGGGTGGTGTTTCACGTGAAACACCACCCCTCGAAGCCTCTGTGGAGGTGTTACTTCACTTCCTTGAGGCAGAGGACCACGTTGTGGCTGCTGTCGCCCGTCTGGTAGTAGGAGATCGTCGCCTCCTTGACGGCCTCGCACTTGCTGTCGTCGCTGGTGTCGTCGAACTTCTCGACGACCTTGTACTGGGCGTCACTCGAGGAGCAGTCGACCGTCTTGAGGTCCGGGCTGACCTGTGTGCCCTCGTTGTGCATGCAGCTGCCCACGGACGTGGTCTCGGCGTCGGTCTGGCCGAAGAACCACTTGCCCACGGCGATGAGCACCGCGATGACGATGAAGCCGACGATGCGCAGCGCCTTCTTGCTGAAGCGCTTGGCGGGAGCCGGCGGGGGGACCGGAGCGCCGGGCGGGGGGAACCCGGGCTGGCCCGCCTGCTGCGGGAAGGCGGTCTGGCCCTGGGGCTGGCCGTAGGGCTGCTGCTGGTTCTGGGCGAACGGATTGCCCTGAGGCGGCGGAGTGGTCACGTGAGGTCCCCCTGGAACATGGGTGCGTGGCGCAGAAGACGCGTTGATAAGACGCACGTAAGCTACCGGCCCACACTGACAACTCTGTAGCCCTATAAAGCTCTGTGGCGTTGATGTGACACTTACTGGCGCTTAAAACGGGCCATAGCGGCAGCTACCGCTCCGTAGATAACGGCGATCGTTACCACCAGTGGGACCGATCGGCCGTCCGGCGGGAGCATCAGGGCGGCCACTCCCGCGGCTCCGACGAAGGCCACGTTGAACAGGACGTCGTACACGGAGAAGATCCGGCCGCGGAAGTCGTCGTCGACACAGGCCTGGACGAGGGTGTCCGTGGCGATCTTCGCGCCCTGGGTGGTCAGCCCCAGGACGAACGCGCCGGCCAGCAAGGGAGCGGAGGCGAAGGGCAGTCCGAGCAAGGGCTCCAGCACGGCCGCCGTCGCGGCGCACACCACGATCCAGCGGCCGGGGCCGAGCCTCCCCGCGGCCCAGGGCGTGAGGACGGCCGCGACGAAGAAGCCGGCCCCGGACACACCCAGCGCCAGTCCCAGCAGGGCGAGCCCCTCGTCGGTGGTCGATGCCAGGGCGTACCGGCAGAGCATCAGCAGCATGACGAGCATCGCGCCGTAGCAGAACCGCATGAGCGACATCGCCGTGAGTGCCCAGGCGGCCTCCCGGCGCCGGGGCGCGGCGAGGTGCCGTATGCCCGCCAGGAGATCGCGTGCCGTTCCGGTGAGCGCCGTGGTCAGCCGGGGATGTGTCAACGCCCGGTCCGGTCCCAGCAGTTCCCTCGCCATGCGCAGCGACGCCAGGGCCGCGCACAGGTACAGCGCGGCGCCCACGAGCACCACGGCCGCGTCCGAGTCGGCGACGACCAGGCGGACGGCGAAGGCGAGACCGCCGCCCGCGGTCGCGGCGAGCGTTCCGGCCGTCGGGGACAGGGAGTTGGCGACGACCAGCCGTTCGGTGTCCACCACGCGCGGCAGCGCGGCGGAGAGCCCGGCGAGGACGAAGCGGTTGACGCCGGTGACGCACAGGGCGGCGGCGAGGAGAAGCCAGTCGGGTACCCGGCCGACGATCAGGAGGGCGGTCACCGAGGCCATCAGGGCGCGCAGCAGGTTGCCGTACAGGAAGACCTGGCGGCGGCGCCAGCGGTCCAGGAGGACCCCCGCGAAGGGGCCGACCACGGAGTACGGGAGGAGCAGCACCGCCATCGCGGAGGCGATCGCCGTCGCCGACGTCTGCTTCTCGGGGGAGAAGACCACATAGGCGGCGAGCGCGACCTGGAAGACGCCGTCGGCGCCCTGGGAGAGCAGCCGGACGGCGAGCAGGCGCCTGAAGCCCTGGAAACGCAGCAGAACGCGCAGGTCACGGACGACGGCCATGGAGCACAGCCTCACATACGGAGAGGGTCTCCGGGCCATGCGACCCGGAGACCCTCGACTGCCCGCAGCGGGAGGTCCTAGCGCTCGACCTCGCCCTTGATGAACTTCTCGACGTTCTCACGGGCCTGGTCGTCGAAGTACTGCACCGGCGGGGACTTCATGAAGTACGAGGACGCCGAGAGGATCGGGCCGCCGATGCCCCGGTCCTTGGCGATCTTCGCGGCGCGCAGGGCGTCGATGATGACACCGGCGGAGTTCGGGGAGTCCCAGACCTCGAGCTTGTACTCCAGGCTCAGCGGGACGTCACCGAACGCGCGGCCCTCCAGGCGGACGTAGGCCCACTTGCGGTCGTCCAGCCAGGCGACGTAGTCGGACGGGCCGATGTGGACGTTCTTCTCGCCGAGGTCCCGGTCGGGGATCTGCGAGGTGACGGCCTGCGTCTTGGAGATCTTCTTGGACTCGAGGCGGTCGCGCTCGAGCATGTTCTTGAAGTCCATGTTGCCGCCGACGTTCAGCTGCATCGTGCGGTCCAGGACGACGCCCCGGTCCTCGAACAGCTTCGCCATGACGCGGTGCGTGATGGTGGCGCCGACCTGGGACTTGATGTCGTCGCCGACGATCGGGACGCCCGCCTCGGTGAACTTGTCCGCCCACTCCTTGGTGCCGGCGATGAAGACCGGGAGGGCGTTGACGAAGGCGACCTTGGCGTCGATGGCGCACTGGGCGTAGAACTTCGCCGCGTCCTCGGAACCGACGGGCAGGTAGCAGACGAGGACGTCGACCTGCTTGTCCTTGAGGACCTGGACGACGTCGACCGGCTCCTCGGCGGACTCCTCGATGGTCTCCCGGTAGTACTTGCCGAGACCGTCGAGGGTGTGGCCGCGCTGGACCTGGACGCCGCTGTTCGGCACGTCGCAGATCTTGATCGTGTTGTTCTCGGAGGCGCCGATGGCGTCCGCGAGGTCCAGGCCGACCTTCTTGGCGTCCACGTCGAAGGCGGCGACGAACTCGATGTCACGGACGTGGTAGTCGCCGAACTGGACGTGCATCAGGCCCGGGACCTTGGACGCCGGGTCGGCGTCCTTGTAGTACTCGACGCCCTGCACCAGCGATGCGGCGCAGTTGCCCACGCCGACGATGGCTACGCGAACCGAACCCATTCCGGTTGCTCCCTGTGTGTACGAGTGAGGCCCTGACCGGGTCTCACGTGGCGGTGTCGTCGGGCGTATCCGGCCGGGGGTCGTCCCCGGACCGGGGCAGGCCGCCCGTCGCTCCAGATGTGGTGTCCTGCTGAGCGGTCCCCCCGGCGGTGGACCCCTTCAGGTCCCGCCCGGCCCGCTCGCTCTCGATGAGCTCGTTCAGCCAGCGCACTTCGCGCTCCACGGACTCCATCCCGTGGCGCTGGAGCTCGAGCGTGTAGTCGTCGAGGCGCTCCCGGGTCCGGGCCAGGGAGGCGCGCATCTTCTCGAGGCGCTCCTCCAGCCGGCTGCGGCGGCCCTCGAGCACGCGCATGCGCACGTCGCGCGACGTCTGTCCGAAGAAGGCGAACCGCGCGGCGAAGGTCTCGTCCTCGTACGCGTCCGGCCCCGTCTGGGACAGCAACTGCTCGAAGTGCTCCTTACCCTCCGCCGTCAACCGGTAGACGATCTTGGCGCGGCGCCCCGCGAGCGGAGCGGCGAGGGCGTCCTCGCTGGTGTTCCCCGGTTCCTCGATCAACCAGCCGTTGGCGAGCAGCGTCTTGAGGCAGGGGTAGAGCGTCCCGTAGCTGAACGCACGGAACACGCCCAGTGACGTATTGAGTCGTTTGCGCAGCTCATAGCCGTGCATCGGAGATTCGCGGAGCAGGCCGAGTACGGCGAACTCGAGGATTCCGGCACGCCGGCTCATCGTCGCCTCCCCTCTGCCGCGGTCATGCCGTGACGGCCTTCTGTGCGGCTCGTCGCCGCCCTTATGTCGAGCTGATGTATCGACTCGATACATCACGACGATAGAGCGGCCCTCCTGATGCGACAAGGGGGAGAAAAGTGAACGGGGTCACATCGCCGGTGGATCGGGAGCAAGTTGCCTGATTTGAGGTGAACTTCTGTGCCCGGCGGGTTTTGGCGGTGCGTAGTCTGTGCGCCATGCAGACCACCGGGAACCGAGTGACGCCGGGGGACGTCTTGGTCCCCGGTGCAGTACGGGTGAATGAGGGAAGCACCGCATCCGTACTTCGGGGGGACCGGAAACCAGCCGCCTTTTCCAGGCGCGCAAGGGTGCGCCTGCCCGAGGAGTAGTCGTTCGATGAGCGAGCACCGTCGCAAACCGCCGCAGCCGCAGGGAGGCGGACGTGCCGCGGCCCGACGCGGCCAGTCCGGCTCGTCCTCCGGCCGCCGCGCGGCACCGCGAGGCGCCACCGGGTCTCCGTCCGATTCCTATGGATCGGGCTCCCGCGGCTCGGGGGGTGAGGAGCAGTACGGAAGCCGCGCCGAGGCGCGCCGCGCGGCGCAGAGAGGCGGGGGCCGCCGTGCCGCCGGCCCCGGCCGGGGCGGCGGGCGCGCTGCCCCTCCCGGGAAGAAGCGGATCATCGATTATCCGCGCCACGACAAGGACGGCTGGCGTCGCTGGACCCCGTCCTGGAAGCTCGTGTCCGGGCTGTGCCTCGCGTTCTTCGGCAGTCTCGTCGCCGTGGCGGGGATCGGGTACGCCATGGTGAGCGTGCCCAGTGAGAAGAACGCCGCGGCGCAGTCCGAGAACAACGTCTACTACTGGGCGGACGGAACCCAGATGGTCGCCACCGGCAGCGGCCAGAACCGGCAGAACGTCACGATCGACCGCATCCCCGTGGCCATGCAGTGGGCGGTGATCTCGGCCGAGAACAAGAGCTTCTACGACGACTCGGGCATCGACCCCATGGGCATCGCCCGGGCGCTCGGCAACATGGCCACGGGCGGTGACACCCAGGGCGGTTCGACGATCACCCAGCAGTTCGTGAAGAACACCTACCTGAGCCAGGAGCAGACGGTCTCCCGGAAGTTCAAGGAGATGTTCATCTCGATCAAGGTGGGCACCAAGCTCACCAAGAAGGAGATCCTCCAGGGGTACCTGAACACCTCGTACTACGGTCGTGGCGCCTACGGCATCCAGGCCGCCGCCCAGACCTACTACGGCAAGGACGCGGTCGACCTCACGCCCAGCGAGTGCGCCTTCCTCGCCGCGCTGCTCAAGGGACCGACGTACTACGATCCCGCGGGCAACCCGAACCTCGACTCCTCCGCCACCGCCGAGAAGAACCGTGAGCGTTCCGAGGAGCGCTGGAGCTGGATCCTCGAGCAGATGCACGCGGACGAGCACCTCTCGGACGGGGAGTACCAGAAGGCGATCAAGAAGTATCCCGAGCCGCAGGGCCGCAAGGCGGTCAAGGGCATGACCGGCCAGGTCAGCTATCTCGTCGACACGGCGAAGCGCTACGTCCTGAAGAACTCCGCCATCACCGAGGCGCAGTTCGACCGGGGCGGCTACCAGGTCTACACGACCTTCGAGAAGGACAAGGTCGACGCGCTGGCCAAGGCCGTGAAGAAGGTCGAGAAGGAGAAGCTCGACCCGAAGAAGCGCGAGGAGGACCAGCACGTCCAGTTCGGGGCGGCGTCGGTGAAGCCCAACGACGGTGCGATCGTCGCGCTCTACGGCGGTGCCGGCTTCGAGAACGGTCACTTCAACAACAACGCGGACACCTCGGGTGTCCCCGTCGGTTCGACGTGGAAGCCGTTCGTGCTGGCCGCCGCGATGCAGCACGGCACGTACAAGACCAATGGCGTAGGTGTCTCACCGCAGAGCAAGTACAACGGCGACGACCACCTGCAGATCAAGGAGAACGACGGCTCCCTCGTCCTCAAGAAGGACAACACGCCCTTCTACCAGGAGAACGAGACCGACTACAAGTGGGGTTACATCACCCTGCACAAGGCGATGGAGCAGTCCGTCAACACCCCCTTCGTGCAGCTCGGCATGGACGTGGGGATGGAGAAGGTGGCGGACTTCGCCCAGAAGTCCGGCATTCTGAAGGAAAGCTTCGCCGGCATCAACGCGTCCTTCGCCCTGGGTACGTCGACCCCCAGTGCGATCCGGATGGCCGACGCCTACGCGACCTTCGCGGCATCCGGCAAGCAGGCCGACCCGTATTCGGTGACCGCCGTCAAGCACAAGGGGGTGGAGCTGCCGGGCTTCGAGAAGCCGCGCGTCAAGCAGGTGATGCGGGAGAACGTGGCGCACAACGTCACCGAGGTCCTCGAGAACGTGATCGAGAACGGTACCGGTTACAAGGCGCAGGGGCTGGGGCGCAGAGCGGCCGGCAAGACGGGTACGACCGACAAGAACAAGTCCGCGTGGTGGGTCGGCTACACCCAGCAGCTCGCGACCTCGGTCGCGATGTTCCGTGAGGACCCCAAGGACCACGAACTGCTCTCCATGAACGGTACGGCGGGTGAGGACTCCATCCACGGTGGTGACGTCCCCACGCAGATCTGGACCGAGTACATGAAGGACGCGCTGAAGGGCGAGGAGGACCCCGGATTCCCCAAGGCCGAGAAGATCGGCGAGATCGCGGACGGCATCGGGGCGCCGTCTCCCACTCCGTCCGTCACGGAGACCGAGGAGGAGGAGACGGAGGAGACGCCGTCGACGCCTCCCGCGCCCACGCAGACCGAGACCACGCCGGCGCCGACCGACACCGCCACGTGCAGGCCGTTCGACTTCAGGTGCGACGACGAAGAGGACAACGGTGGCACGGACAGCGGTGGCACGGACAACGGCGGCACGGACGGAGGGGCGACCAGCTCGCCGGATCCCACGGCCAGCAGCGACACCGGAAACAGCAGGGGCAACGGCAACGGCGGCGGCGGTCTCCTCGGAGGCTCGACCGGTTAGCCGCACTGTCACCCGGCTTGGGTGTTTCACGTGAAACACGGGCCGCCGCACCCCCGGGTGCGGCGGCCCTCGGCGTATTCCCAGCCTCGTACGGCAGGATGTGCGGCATGCCCAGTGGAGAATCGACGCGTGCGAGCGTCCACGAGCCGGAACCGGTGCGGCCGACCAAGGAGGACCGGGTCGCCGCGGCCGGCAGCGAGCTGATCGGCGGTCCGCTCGGGCGGCGTGCCCTGACCGGGACCTCCTGGTGGATCCCGGTGCGGGTGATCGCGCTCGTGGCGATCGGCATGTTCGCCCTCGGCCTGGTGCAGAAGGCGCCCTGTTACAACGGCGCCTGGTTCTTCGGCGCCAGCTCCCAGTACACGCACGCGTGCTACTCGGACATCCCGCACCTCTACCAGGGACGCGGCTTCGCCGACGGGCTGGTGCCGTACTTCGACAAGCTCCCCGGGGACATGCAGTACCTCGAGTATCCGGTGCTGACCGGCCTGTTCATGGAGGTCGCCGCCTGGCTCACCCCCGGCAGCGGCAGCATCCAGGACCAGGAGCAGTGGTACTGGATGGTCAACGCCGGGATGCTCATGGTGTGCGCGGCCGTCATCGCCGTCTGCGTGACCCGTACGCACGCGCGGCGGCCCTGGGACGGTCTGCCGGTCGCGCTGGCACCGGCCTTCGCGCTGACCGCGACCATCAACTGGGACCTGCTGGCGGTCGCCCTGACGGCCGCCGCGATGCTGATGTGGTCGCGGGGGCGCTCCCTCGCCTTCGGCATCCTCCTGGGGCTCGCCACGGCCGCCAAGCTCTACCCCGTGCTGCTCCTCGGCCCGCTGCTGGTGCTGTGCTGGCGCGCGGGACGGTGGCGGGAGTACGGCACGGCCCTGGGCGGTGCGGCCGTCGCCTGGCTCGTCGTGAACGGGCCCGTGATGCTCTTCGCGTTCGACGGCTGGTCGAAGTTCTACACCTTCAGCCAGGAGCGAGGCGTCGACTTCGGTTCCTTCTGGTTGATCCTGGCGCAGAACTCGGACGACCCGCTGAGCACCGACACGGTCAACACGCTCGCCACGGTGCTGATGCTGCTGTGCTGCGTGGGCATCGCGGCACTCGCGCTCATGGCCCCCCGGCGGCCGCGCTTCGCCCAGCTCGCCTTCCTGATCGTCGCGGCGTTCATCCTCACCAACAAGGTCTACTCGCCGCAGTACGTCCTGTGGCTGGTGCCGCTGGCGGCCCTCGCCCGGCCGAAGTGGCGGGACTTCCTCGTCTGGCAGGCCTGCGAGGTGGCGTACTTCCTGGGCATCTGGATGTACCTCGCTTACACGACCAGTGGGGACGCCCACAAGGGGCTGCCCGCCGACGGCTACCACTGGGCCATCGGCGTGCACCTGCTGGGGACGCTCTACCTCTGTGCCACGGTCCTGCGCGACATCCTGATGCCGGAACGGGACCCGGTGCGCAGGTCCGGCGACGACGACCCCTCGGGCGGGGTCCTGGACGGGGCGGAGGACGTGTTCGTGCTCGGTCCCGCGGCCCGCCCCGCGCGGCACGCGGCCCACTTCGAGGGACCCGCGGTCGCATGGGGCAGGACGGAGGCGACCGGTGGTTCGCTCTGAGTGAACCGCCGGAGGCGACGCCTCCTCAGGACACCGGGAAGGCCGTGCACGGGAGGACCGTGCGCGGCCTTCCCGCCGTCAGCGGTCGACGAGCCGGTCGAACTGCGTGGTGGTGTGCCGGAGGTGGGCCACCAGCTCCTCGCCCACCTGCGGTTCCGGCGCGTCCGCGGGCACGAACAGGATCGACACCTGCATGTGCGGCGGCTCGGCGAACCAGCGCTGCTTGCCGCCCCAGACGAACGGCGAGAGGTTCCGGTTGACCGTGGCGAGGCCGGCCCGGGCGACGCCCTTGGCGCGCGGCATGACCCCGTGCAGGGCCTTGGGGGCCTCCAGGCCCACCCCGTGCGACGTACCGCCCGCCACGACCACCAGATAGCCGTCGGAGGCGGCCTTCTGCTGCCGGTAGCCGAACCGGTCCCCCTTGGCGACGCGCGTGACGTCCAGGACCGCACCCCGGTACTCGGTGGCCTCGTGGTCCCCCAGCCAGAGCCGGGTGCCGATCCGGGCACGGAAGCGGGTCTGCGGGAACTGCTGCTGCAGCCGGACGAGGTCGTCGGCCTTGAGGTGGCTCACGAACATCGTGTGCAGCGGGAGACGGGCGGCCCGCAGGCGGTCCATCCAGCCGATGACCTCCTCGACGGCGTCCGAGCCGTCGGTGCGGTCCAGCGGCAGGTGGATGGCGAAGCCCTCCAGCCGGACGTTCTCTATCGCGGAGTGCAGCTGGGGCAGGTCCTGCTCGCTGATGCCGTGCCGCTTCATCGAGGACATCACCTCGATGACCACCCGGGCGCCCACGAGTCCGTACACGCCGTCGACGGACGACACCGAGCGGACGACCCGGTCGGGCAGCGGCACCGGCTCCTCGCCGCGCCGGTACGGCGTCAGCACCAGCAGGTCACCGCCGAACCAGTCCTTGATCCGGGCGGCCTCGTACGTCGTGCCGACCGCGAGGACGTCCGAGCCCAGCCGGGTGGCCTCCTCGGCGAGGCGCTCGTGGCCGAAGCCGTAGCCGTTGCCCTTGCAGACCGGGACCAGTCCCGGGAACTGCTCCTGCACGTGCTTGTGATGCGCCCGCCAGCGCGCGGTGTCGACGTAGAGCGTGAGCGCCATGGCCGGACCTGGAACCTTTCTGGTGGCTGCGGTGTGTCAGAGGTGGAGGAGGGAGCGGGGAGCCGCCGGAGCGGAGGTCAGCGGCGCGACATGTAGATGTCGAGCGCCTTGTGGAGCAGCTTGTTCAGCGGGAAGTCCCACTCGCCGAGGTACTCGGCGGCCTGTCCGCCGGTACCCACCTTGAACTGGATCAGACCGAAGAGGTGGTCGGTCTCGTCCAGCGAGTCGGAGATGCCGCGCAGGTCGTAGACGGTGGCGCCGAGCGCGTAGGCGTCGCGCAGCATCCGCCACTGCATCGCGTTCGAGGGGCGGACCTCGCGGCCGATGTTGTCGGAGGCGCCGTAGGAGTACCAGACGTGCCCGCCGACGATCAGCATCGTCGCCGCGGACAGGTTCACGCCGTTGTGGCGGGCGAAGTACAGCCGCATGCGATTGGGGTCCTCGGTGTTGAGGGCCGTCCACATGCGCTGGAAGTACGACAGCGGGCGGGGCCGGAAGCGGTCGCGCACGGCCGTGATCTCGTACAGCCGCTGCCACTCGGGCAGGTCGTCGTAGCCGCCCTGGACGACCTCGACGCCGGCCTTCTCCGCCTTCTTGATGTTGCGGCGCCACAGCTGGTTGAAGTTCTTGTGGACGTCTTCCAGGGCGCGGTTGGCCAGCGGCACCTGGTAGACGTAGCGCGGCTGGACGTCGCCGAATCCGGCACCGCCGTCCTCACCCTGCTGCCAGCCCATGCGGCGCAGCTTGTCGGCGACCTCGAAGGCACGGGGTTCGATGAAGTCGGCCTCCAGGTCGCGCAGGCGCTTCACGTCCTGGTCCTGGATCCCCCTCTTGATGGTCGAGGCCTCCCAGCGCCGGATGATCACCGGCGGGCCCATCTTCACCGAGAACGCGCCCTGCTGCTTCAGGTGGGCGAGCATCGGCTCGATCCACTCCTGGAGGTTCGGTGCGAACCAGTTGATGACCGGGCCCTCGGGCAGGTAGGCGAGGTAGCGCTTGATCTTGGGCAGCTGCCGGTAGAGGACGAGCCCGGCGCCGACCAGTTCGCCGGTCCGGTCGTCGAACCAGCCGAGGTTCTCCGAGCGCCATTCCGCCTTGACATCGGCCCAGGCCGGGACCTGCATGTGACTCGCCGACGGCAGGCTCTGGATGTAGGCCAGATGCTGCTCACGGCTGATGGTCCTCAGGGTCAGGCTCATTCGGGGCGCTCCTCGGGCTGGTGTGTCCCCATGGGTTCAGGGGCTCCGGCTCTCGCGCGAAGCCTACTGCGCTCCGGGGGCGCCCCGGTTGGGCGCACGGGCCTTCGCCCCGGTCCGTCGCCGGCCGGGGCGTTCGACGGTGTCCGGAGGCGGGGTGCCCGGTGTCAGTCGAAGAGCCCGCCGAAGAGGCCTCCGTGCGCCATGCCCAGGAAGAACCCGACCGCCGCGGCACCGAGGCCCAGGACGAGGCCGAAGCGCGCGCGGGTCGTCACCGAGATCCACTGGCCGTAGGCGCCGGTGAGGATTCCCACCAGGCCGGTCCAGGAACTGAGCAGGTGCAGATGGTGGAACATCGCCGTGATGAAGGACGTGAGGCCCAGCACCAGGGTCGCCGCGAGCAGGGCGTCCTGGAGGGGGTGGGGCTTGCCGTCCGTGGCGAAGAGGCCTCCGGCGGTGTTGGGTCGCAATGCCTGTGCCATGGGGCACCTCCTGCGAAAGGCGGCGGATCGTAGCGCCGTACACACCCGATGTGTACAGATTGACGGTCCTCACGGCCGGATTTCAACCGCAAGCCGCTGTGCGGGTACTCTGTACCGTCCGCACCGGTGTCTGTACGGACAAGAGCCGGGTACGTCGAGGAGGGGCCGCGGCCCGTCCCGGCCGTCCCGGTGGATCGCCGCCCGGCCTCGATTGTCAGTGGCGGCTGTTTTACTGACAGGCATCGTTGCAACAACGCATCACGACCCTCCTGCCACGGAACGACCGTGGCCGCTGAGTCCAAAGGAGGTGGGTTCCACATGCGTCACTACGAGGTGATGGTCATCCTCGACCCCGACACCGAGGAGCGCGCTGTCTCCCCGCTGATCGAGAACTTCCTCTCCGTCGTCCGTGACGGCGGCGGAAAGGTCGAGAAGGTCGACACCTGGGGCCGTCGTCGTCTCTCGTACGAGATCAAGAAGAAGCCCGAGGGCATCTACTCGGTCATCGACCTGCAGGCCGAGCCTGCGGTCGTCAAGGAGCTCGACCGCCAGATGAACCTGAACGAGTCGGTCCTCCGGACCAAGGTCCTCCGCCCCGAGACCCACTGAGCCCTCCCGCTCGGTCGATCCCGGGACCCGAGTAGCAGCACAAGCAGCCAGCAGCAAACCCGCCGAGAGGTTCCCCATGGCAGGCGAGACCGTCATCACGGTCGTCGGCAATCTTGTCGACGACCCCGAGCTGCGCTTCACCCCGTCCGGTGCGGCCGTCGCGAAGTTCCGCGTCGCGTCGACCCCCCGCACCTTCGACCGCCAGACGAACGAGTGGAAGGACGGCGAGAGCCTGTTCCTGACCTGCTCCGTCTGGCGTCAGGCGGCGGAGAACGTCGCCGAGTCGCTCCAGCGAGGCATGCGCGTCATCGTGCAGGGCCGGCTGAAGCAGCGGTCCTACGAGGACCGTGAGGGCGTCAAGCGCACGGTCTACGAGCTGGACGTCGAGGAAGTCGGCGCCAGCCTGCGCAACGCCACGGCCAAGGTCACCAAGACCACCGGTCGCGGTGGCCAGGGCGGCTACGGCGGCGGTGGCGGCGGCCAGCAGGGTGGCGGCGGCTGGGGCGGCGGCTCCGGCGGCGGCCAGCAGGGTGGCGGCGCTCCCGCCGACGACCCGTGGGCGACCGGCGCTCCCGCCGGCGGCCAGCAGGGTGGCGGCGGCTGGGGCGGCGGCTCCGGTGGAAGCAGCGGCGGCGGCTACTCGGACGAGCCCCCCTTCTAGGCGGGCCCGTATCCACACTTCTTGATCACACAGGAGAAACATCATGGCGAAGCCGCCTGTGCGCAAGCCTAAGAAGAAGGTCTGCGCATTCTGCAAGGACAAGGTCACGTACGTGGACTACAAGGACACGAACATGCTGCGGAAGTTCATTTCCGACCGTGGCAAGATCCGTGCCCGCCGCGTGACCGGCAACTGCACGCAGCACCAGCGTGACGTCGCCACGGCTGTCAAGAACAGCCGTGAGATGGCGCTGCTGCCCTACACCTCCACCGCGCGATAAGGGAAGGGTGACCGACTCATGAAGATCATCCTCACCCACGAGGTCTCCGGCCTCGGTGCCGCGGGCGACGTCGTCGACGTCAAGGACGGTTACGCTCGCAACTACCTGGTTCCGCGGAAGCTCGCCATCCGCTGGACCAAGGGCGGCGAGAAGGACGTCGAGCAGATCCGTCGGGCTCGCAAGATCCACGAGATCCAGACCATCGAGCAGGCCAACCAGGTGAAGGCCCAGCTCGAGGGCGTCAAGGTTCGTCTGGCCGTTCGCTCCGGCGACGCCGGTCGTCTCTTCGGTTCCGTCACCCCGGCCGACATCGCTTCGGCGATCAAGGACGCCGGTGGCCCCGAGGTCGACAAGCGCCGCATCGAGCTCGGCTCGCCGATCAAGACGCTGGGCGCCCACGAGACGTCCGTGCGTCTGCACCCGGAGGTGGCCGCCAAGGTCGCCATCGAGGTCGTCGCCGGCTGAGTGTTGCGCTCGCTGAAGCAGTGAGCACGGGGGCCGCACCCTTCGGGGTGCGGCCCCCGTCGTCGTGTTCCACGTGAAACGGTCAGCGTGCGGCGCCCGTGACGATCCAGCGGCCGGAGCGGGTGCGGATCCACAGGGTCAGCATCCGCACGGTCATCATGAGCGTCATCGTGGCCCACAGCGCCGTGAGCCCGCCCCCGAGCGCGGGGACCAGCAGGGCGGCGGGAGCGAACACCGCGAGGGTGACCAGCATCGCCCAGGCCAGGTACGGTCCGTCGCCCGCGCCCATCAGGACCCCGTCCAGGACGAAGACGACACCGCAGACCGGCTGGGACAGGGCCACCAGCACCAGGGCGGGCAGTGCCGCGTCCGTGACCGTGGTGTCATCGGTGAACAGGGGCAGGAACGCCGGCCGGGCGAGCACCACCAGGACGCCGAGGACGACGCCGACCGCGATACCCCACTCGACCATGCGGCGGCATGCCTCACGGGCACCCTGGGCGTCGCCGGCGCCCAGACAACGCCCGATGATGGCCTGCCCGGCGATGGCGATGGCGTCCAGCGCGAAGGCGAGCAGGCTCCACAGGGAGAGGATGATCTGGTGGGCCGCGATGTCGGAGTCACCGAGACGGGCGGCGACGGCCGTCGCGATCATCAGGATCGCCCGGAGCGAGAGGGTCCGGACCAGCAGGGGAACGCCCGCCTGGGCCGAGGCCCTGATTCCGGCGGCATCCGGGCGCAGCGACGCCCCGTGCCTGCGCGCCCCGCGCAGCACCACGGTCAGGTAGACCGCGGCCATGCCGCACTGCGCGAGGACGGTGCCCCAGGCGGAGCCCGCGATACCGAGGCCGGCGCCGTAGACCAGTGCGACATTGAGCACACCGTTGGCGACGAAGCCGGCGATGGCGACGTAGAGCGGTGTCCTGGTGTTCTGCAGCCCGCGCAGAACACCGGTCGCGGCGAGCACGATCAGCATGGCCGGTATGCCGAGCGCGGAGATCCGCAAGTAGGTGGTCGCGTGGGGGGCCGCCGTGTCGGAGGCGCCGAAAAGATCCACGAGGCCGGGCGCGGTGGGCAGGACGACGGCCATGACGGCGGCACCGAGGAGCAGCGCCAGCCAGATTCCGTCCATGCCCTGGCGGATGGCCGACGGAAGGTCACCGGCCCCGACGCGCCGGGCGACGGCGGCCGTGGTGGCGTAGGCCAGGAAGACGAAGACGCTCACGGCGGTCATCAGGAGGGCCGAGGCGACACCGAGGCCGGCGAGTTGTGCCGTGCCCAGATGGCCGACGATGGCGCTGTCCGCCATGACGAAGAGAGGCTCGGCGACGAGGGCGCCGAAGGCGGGGACTGCCAGCATGACGATCTCGCGGTCATGCCGCCGTCGAGCGGCTCCGGGCCGCGCGGGGGCCTGTGTCATGTGCACCAATCTAATCGTCCACAGGTAAGCGATGCAAAGCTTTGGAGACCCTTACTCTGCGGCTCCGGGTGTGGGCTTGCGTACACCTGGCGAAGCGATCTTGATCCGACCGGGCAACTTTTTCTTCTGCACAGCCGGTGGACGATAGAAATGCAGGTCACAGCCTTGCTGTGGAGAGAGGTGCGGGCTTGTTCACAGGGCTGTCCACCGGCTCGTGCACAGGTTTCGCGGAGTTCTCCACAGCATTGGGCCGGTCGTCCACATGCCCTGTGGATAACCGGATTGGCGGACGGTGCCGACAGGCCTACGGTGGTCCGGCGCCCGCTCCGTCCACCGGCTCACCGAACGCCGTACATACGGCCCGCAGTACAGGGAGTCGGGCCTCTCATTTGTCAGTGCCGTGCCCTACAAGAGAGAAGCACGGAGAGGTCCGTTCCGGCGGACGGGAGGAGGTGGCTCGGTGAGCATTTCCGAGCCCTTGGACGACCCGTGGGCCGACAGCGGTCCCAGTGATCGTCTGCCCGCTTCTCGTCGCCGGGAGGACCGTGGCCGGGGCCGCGACGACCAGCACGACCGCGGCCGCGACAACGGCGTGTGGGACGGCGGGGGCTCCGCGTTCGAGAGGGTCCCGCCGCAGGACCTCGAGGCCGAGCAGTCCGTCCTCGGCGGCATGCTGCTGTCCAAGGACGCCATCGCCGACGTCGTGGAGATCCTCAAGGGCCACGACTTCTACAAGCCGGCCCACGAGACCATCTACACGGCCGTCCTCGACGTCTACGCCAAGGGCGAGCCTGCCGACCCGATCACCATCGCCGCGGAGCTGACCAAGCGCGGTGAGATCAACAAGGTCGGCGGGGCCTCGTATCTGCACACCCTCGTCCAGACGGTGCCCACGGCGGCCAACGCGGCCTACTACGCGGAGATCGTGCACGAGCGTGCCGTACTGCGCCGCCTGGTCGAGGCCGGTACGCGCATCACGCAGATGGGGTACGCGGCCGACGACGACGTCGACGAGATCGTCAACCGCGCGCAGGCGGAGATCTACGCGGTCACCGAGCAGCGCACCAGTGAGGACTACCTCCCGCTCGGCGACATCATGGAGGGCGCGCTCGACGAGATCGAGGCGATCGGGTCGCGCAGCGGTGAGATGACCGGAGTGCCCACCGGGTTCACCGACTTCGACTCGCTCACCAACGGCCTGCACCCGGGACAGATGATCGTCATCGCCGCGCGTCCCGCGATGGGCAAGTCGACGCTCGCCCTGGACTTCGCACGGGCCGCGTCCATCAAGAACAACCTGCCGAGCGTCATCTTCTCGCTCGAGATGGGGCGCAACGAGATCGCGATGCGCCTGCTGTCCGCCGAGGCCCGGGTCGCCCTGCACCACATGCGGTCCGGCACGATGACCGACGAGGACTGGACACGCCTGGCCCGCCGGATGCCGGACGTCTCGGCGGCACCGCTCTACATCGACGACTCCCCGAACCTGTCGATGATGGAGATCCGCGCCAAGTGCCGCCGCCTGAAACAGCGCAACGACCTGAAGCTGGTCGTCATCGACTACCTGCAGCTGATGCAGTCCGGCGGTTCCAAGCGGGCCGAGAGCCGTCAGCAGGAGGTCTCGGACATGTCCCGCAACCTCAAGCTGCTCGCCAAGGAGCTGGAGATCCCGGTCATCGCCCTCTCCCAGCTCAACCGTGGTCCCGAGCAGCGCACCGACAAGAAGCCGATGGTCTCCGACCTGCGTGAGTCCGGCTCCATCGAGCAGGACGCCGACATGGTCATCCTGCTGCACCGCGAGGACGCCTACGAGAAGGAGTCCCCGCGCGCGGGTGAGGCGGACCTGATCGTGGCGAAGCACCGGAACGGTCCGACGGCCACCATCACGGTCGCCTTCCAGGGCCACTACTCCCGCTTCGTGGACATGGCGCAGACCTGATCCGTTCCTGCTGGACTGAGGGCATGACGACACCTCAGGAAGAACTGCTGCCCGGCACGCGGCGGGCGCTGCTGCACCGGATCGCCGTCGCCCAGAGCGAAGGGCGCGCGCCGTCGCTCGTCGCGGCCGTGGTGCGGGGCGGGAGGACCGTGTGGACGGGGGCGCGGTCCTCGGTGGAAGGACACGCCCCCGACGAGCACGTGCAGTACCGGATCGGTTCGATCACCAAGACCTTCACGGCCGTCCTGGTGCTCCGCCTGCGTGACGAGGGGGCCCTCGATCTCGCCGACCCGCTGGAGGAACACCTGCCGGGCACGGGCGTGGGCGGGGCGACCGTCGCCGAACTGCTCGCGCACAGCGGTGGGCTGGCCGCCGAGACGCCCGGGCCCTGGTGGGAGCGGACCCCCGGGTCCCTGCGCCCCGGTCTCGCCGAGGTGCTGGGCGAGCGGCCCCTGGTGCACCCCGTCGGCAGGCGGTTCCACTACTCGAACCCCGGATACGCGTTGCTCGGCGCCCTGGTCGGGAAGGTGCGCGGTGCCCCGTGGGAGGAGGTGCTCCGGCAGGAGGTGCTCGAACCCCTGGGCCTGCGGCGCACGACCGTGCGAGCGGAGGCGCCGCATGCGGGCGGCTGGGCGGTGCACCCCTGGGCCGATGTGCTGCTGCCCGAGCCCTCGGAGGACCTCGGAGTGATGGCGCCGGCGGGGCAGTTGTGGTCCACCGCAGGCGACCTGGCGCGCTTCGCGGCCTTCCTGGCCGAGGGGGACGAGCGGGTGCTGAGCGCCGACTCGTTGCGGGAGATGAGGACGCCGGCCGCGCCGGCCGAGGCGGCGGACGTGTCGAGCGGCTACGCCTACTGCCTGGGCCTGGAACTCCGGCACCAGCACGGACGCGCTCTCGTCGGGCACACGGGGTCGCTGCCGGGCTTCCTCGCCTGTCTCACGATCGGCGTGGCGGACGACGTGAGCGCGGTGGTCCTGGCCAACTGCACCTCAGGACCGGCGCCGTTCACGGTCGCCGCCGACCTCGTCCGGATCGTCGCCGAGGCGGAACCGCGTCTCCCGGCTCCCTGGCGGCCGCTGCGGGAGGCCGATCCCGCGGTACTGGAACTGGTGGGGCAGTGGTACTGGGGGACGTCCGCGTTCGCGCTCCGGCTCTCGGCCGAGGGCCTCGTCTCGCTGGAGCCGCTGTCCGGCGCCGGCCGGCGCTCGCGTTTCCGTCCGGAGGCGGACGGCACCTGGACGGGCCTGGAGGGGTACTACGCCGGTGAGCGCCTGAAGCCCGTACGGCGGCCGGACGGGTCGCTGAGCCATCTCGACCTGGGCTCGTTCGTGTTCACGCGGCAGCCGTACGACGAAGGGGCTCCCGTGCCGGGCGGAGTGGACCCGGGGGGATGGCGGGGCATCGGCTAGCTCCGCTCGTCGGGGGGCGGGGCCCGTTCCCGGGGAACGGGCTCCGGCTCCTCCGTCACAGGGGCAGCTTGAAGCCTATGTGGGAGGCGGTGAAGCCGAGCCGCTGGTAGAAGCGGTGGGCATCGGTCCGGGTGCGGTCGGAGGTCAGCTGGACCAGGCGGCAGCCCTCGCGGCGGGACGCGTCGATCGCCCACTCGACGAGCCGGCTCCCCAGGCCGCTGCCGCGCTCGTCCGCGTGGACGCGGACCGCCTCGATGATCGACCGGGTGGCGCCGCGGCGGGAGAGACCGGGAACGACCGTGAGCTGGAGGGTGCCGACCACGCGGCCGTCGCGGACCGCCACGACGAGGTGCTGGTTCGGATCGGCGGCGAGCCGCTCCAGAGCGGCCAGGTACGGGCTGAGGTCGTCCGGCGACTCGCGCTGTGCGCCCAGGGGGTCGTCCGCGAGCATGCCGACGATCGCGGGAACGTCGTCGGCGACCGCGGTCCGTATCTCCAGATCTTCCATGCCGGCACCCTATGCGGGCACCGGTGCCTTCAGCGTCCGTACGGCCCGCACCAGGGGGGCGAGCTCGGGGTTCTCCGCCGCCGTGTCGAGCGCCTCGCGCAGTGCGGTGTCATGGGTCGGCCGCGCCTCGTCCAACAGCGCGAGACCGGCCTCGGTGACGTTGGTGTAGATGCCCCGGCGGTCGGTGGGGCACAGGTAGCGCTCCAGCAGTCCGCGGTCCTCGAGACGGGTGACCAGGCGCGTGGTGGCGCTCTGACTGAGCACGACCGCGTCGGCGACCTGCTTCATCTGCAGATGCCCCCCGTCGCCGTCGTGCTGCCGACTCAGCACGTCGAGCAGCGAGTACTCCCGCACGCTCAGGTCGTGCCGGGCTTGAAGGGCGCGCTCTGTGTGGGCCTCGATCCTCCCGTGCAACAGGGAGAGTGCGCACCAGCCCTGAGCGAGGGCGGTGAGCGCGGGGTCCGTGGCTGTCATGGGCGTTTCCTCCGTCCAGGAGCTGCTCTGACACCAGGGTAGAGCAGGTCCGCAATAGACGGCGTTTGCGGTTATCACGCGTCTGCAATTATTGTGAGAACGCGTAAAAAGCCTCCGCAATCTTCTGGGAAGGTCTCTCCCCCATGCCTCTCGCGCTTCTGGCCCTCGCGACCGGGGCCTTCGGGATCGGAACCACGGAGTTCGTGATCATGGGCTTGCTGCCCGAGGTCGCCGGTGACTTCGGTGTCTCCATCCCCACCGCCGGCTACCTGGTGACCGGCTACGCGCTGGGCGTCATGTTCGGCGCCCCGCTGATGACCGTGCTCGGCACCAGGATCCCCCGCAAGCGGATGCTGATGCTGCTGATGGGGTTGTTCATCGTGGGGAACCTGCTCTCCGCGCTGGCCCCGACCTTCGGCCTCATGCTGATCGGACGGGTGGTCGCCTCGCTGGCCCACGGCGCCTTCTTCGGCATCGGTTCGGTGGTCGCGGCCGACCTGGTCGCTCCGGACCGGAGGGCCGGAGCCATCGCCCTGATGTTCACCGGGCTGACCGTCGCCAATGTCGTCGGTGTTCCGCTGGGCACGCTCGTCGGCCAGTCCGTCGGCTGGCGTGTCACCTTCGGCATCGTCGCCGCTCTCGGCGTCGTCGGCCTGGCCGGCATCGCCGGGCTCGTCCCCGACCTGCCCAGGGCCGAGGGCGTGCGGCTGCGTCACGAACTGGCTGCTCTGAAGAACGTCCAGGTCCTGCTCGCCATGGCGATGACCGTCCTCGGATTCGGTGGCGTCTTCGCGGCCGTCACCTACATCGCGCCGATGATGACGCACGTCGCCGGCTTCGCCGACGGCTCCGTCACCTGGCTGCTGGTCCTCTTCGGCCTCGGCATGGTCGGCGGCAATCTCATCGGCGGCAGGTACGCGGACCGCGCCCTGATGCCCCTGCTCTACCTCTCCCTGGGCGCCCTGGCCGTCGTCCTCGCCCTCTTCACCCTGACCGCGCACGACAAGGCCGCCGCCGCCGTCACCCTCACCCTCGTCGGGGCCCTGGGTTTCGCCACGGTGCCGCCCCTGCAGAAGCGGGTCCTCGACCAGGCGCACGGCGCCCCCACCCTGGCCTCGGCGCTGAACATCGGCGCCTTCAACCTCGGCAACGCGCTGTCCGCCTGGCTCGGCGGCCTCGTGATCGGGGCGGGCCTCGGCTACACCGCACCCAACTGGGTCGGCGCCGCCCTCGCCGCGAGCGCTCTGGCGCTGGCGTTCGTCTCGGCCGCCCTCGAGCGCCGCGACACCGCGCCCGGCACCCCGGCCGTCGGCTCGGTGCCCACCGAGCGGCGGACCGTCGTCACCCACTGACCCACAGGGCCGACGGGCGCGGGGCGTCCCGTGCCGGCCGGCACCACCAGCACCACAAGGAGAACCCCTCATGAACACCACCGCCGTCGCCCCGCTCACCACCGCGGACGCCGAGGCCCTGGTCGAAGCGGCGCGCCGGGCCGCCGAAGCGGCCGGTGTCACGGTCAGCGTCACCGTCCTCGACGCGGGCGGTCATCTGCTCGCCTTCCGCCGGGACGACCGTGCCGTGCTGATCTCCGGTGAGACCAGCACCCGCAAGGCGTACACCGCGCTCCAGCTGAACGCGCCGACCGCCGACCTCGTGGACGCCGTGCAGCCCGGAGGGCTCTTCCACACGCTGCCCACCGCGCTCGACCGGCCGCTGCTGTTCATCGCCGGGGGCGTGCCGGTCCGGCGCGACGGCCGGCTGATCGGCGCGATCGGCGTCGGCGGCGGTGCCCCGGAGCAGGACCACGGCTTCGCCACGGCCGCCGTGGCCGCCCTCGCCTGACGACGACGCCCACTGGACGCGACGACGTCGGCCCCGTGCTCCGGGGCCGGCGTCGTCGCGTCCAGTGGGCGTCAGGCCGCCGCGACCGTCACCGGGGCGAACCGCCGGCTCCAGTCCCCGGGCGGTTCCGTGGTCCCGTACGTCATGACGGCGCTGCTCATGACAGACGCCAGCCCGTGTTCCTTCACCCGGTCCAGCAGCTCCTCGTGCCGCACGTCGATGTCGGTGCGCAGGGGACGGTCGGTGCGGGCGGCGAGGGAGGCGAGGAGCGCCTCGGCCGTCGCGGTGTCCCGGGCGATCAGCGGGCCCACGACATGGGTGTCCATGTTGGGCCAGGCGGCCGCGTAGCCGATGAGCCGTCCGTTCTCCTCGGCGACGCGCAGCTGGTCGGCGAAGGCGGGCAGCCGGGTGACGATGTGCGTGCGGTCCGCTCCGAACACCTCCTCGTCGAGCCGGAGGATCGCCGGAAGGTCCCCCGCGGTCGCGGCGCGGGTGGCGACCTCCGGCAGGGCGCCGGTGGGGACGAAGCGGCCGCGCAGCATCTCGGCCCGGCCGGTGACCTTGAAGCCGAGCTCCTCATAGAGCGGCCGGCCGAGCGGGGTCGCGTGCAGGGTGAGCGGTGTGGTGTCCGACGCCTCGACGACATGGCGCATCAACCGGCGCCCCACACCCCTGCGGGCATGCCGTGCCGCGACCAGGACCATGCCGACGGCAGCGAGAGCCGGTCGTTCCCGCGGTCCGTACTCGGTGACGACGCAGGCGGCCACCAGACCGCCGTCGGGGTCGTCGATGCCGTAACCCTTCCCGGACGCAAGGAGGAAACCCCACTTGTGCTCCTCCCGCGGCCACCCCCGGTCCGCGGACAAGTCGGCACAGGCGGTGAGGTCGCGAAGCGTGAGACGGCGGATGGGCAGAGAGGCGAGAGAAGGTGTCGGCACGCAGGTCAGGCTGTACGACGGAGGGCTTCGTCGTCCACCTGTTTCAGGAGAATCGTGCGGGCTTTCGGCCACACCGCGGCCACCGGCGACATGCGGGCCCGGGCGTGGGGTGTTTCACGTGAAACACATGCGAACGGTGCGTGGCGGGTTCCAGCCGCCGGGAGGGGCAGGGAGGCCGGCGTCCATTAGCCTCGACGCTCATGGCGAGACTTCATCTCTTCGATCTCGACGGCACCCTGCTCCACGGCAGTTCGGCCCCCGTGGAGATCTCGCGTCAGCTGGGGCTGGAGGCCGAGACGGTGGCCCTCGACCGGGCGGTCTCGTCCGGTCTCATCGGACCGCCGGAGTACGCCGCGCGGGTGCACGCGCTCTGGGCGGGTCTCACCGAGGCGCATGTGACGGCGGCGTTCGAAACGGCTCCGTGGCTGGCCCGGATCCGCGAGGTCTGGGCGGAGCTCACGCGGAACGGCGATTATTGCGCCGTCGTCTCGCTCTCCCCGTCCTTCTTCGTGGAACGGCTCACCGGCTGGGGCGCGCACGCGGCGTACGGCTCCCGTTTTCCCGCCGTGCCGTTCACGGAGCCGGTGGACCCGGCCGGGGTCCTCAGCGCGGCGGCCAAGGTCCGGATCGCCGACCGGCTGTGCGCGGAGTTCGGGGTGACCCGCGCGGACTGCGTCGCCTATGGCGACTCGGTGTCGGACATGGACCTGTTCGGCGCGGTGCCGGTATCCGTCGCGGTCAACGCGGACCGGCGGCTGACCGGCCTCGCGACCCACTCCTATACCGGCCGGGACCTCTGGGAAGCCTACGAATTGGTGCGGGCCGCGTAGCGGCCGGGCGTCACCCCAGGTCGGGGGCGTGCATGGCGCGCACGCCTTCGATATTGCCGTCCAGGTAGTGCCGCAGTGACAGCGGTACCAGGTGGACGGAGGCGATCCCGACGCGGGTGAACGGTACGCGGACGATCTCGTACTCTCCGACGGGCTCGTCGACCTCCGGGCCGTGCCGCAGGGACGGGTCCATGGATTCCAGGCGGCAGACGAAGAAGTGCTGCACCTTCACGCCGGTGGCGCTGTCGTCCTCGCCGATGTGCTCCACGGTGTCGACGAAACAGGGCACCACATCGGTGATCTTCGCGCCGAGCTCCTCGTACACCTCGCGGTGCAGGGCGTCGACGACGGTCGGGTCCCCCGGCTCGACCCCGCCGCCGGGGGTGACCCAGTAGGGATCCACGCCGGGCTTGGTGCGCTTGATCAGGATCAGGTTCTCGCCGTCCAGCAGAACGGCTCGAGCGGTGCGCTTGACCACGGGTCGGACGGTCATGGAGGAAATGTGGCCCGGCTGGTTCCACGTGAAACATCGTGGGAGGGCGCCGGCTGGCTCGCCGCGGCGGGACCACCGCCCCGACGGATCAACACCAGTCGGCGGCCGCCCGCTCCAGCCACTCATGGGCCCGGGCGATGTGCGGCATCGCCAGCGTGCCGGTGCGGACCACCAGGAAGTACGTGCGCAGCGGGGGGACCGGTGGTTTGTGCAGGGCCACCACCTCGCCCCGTTCGAGCGCGCCCGCGCAGAGGTAGCGGGGCAGGACCGCCAGCCCCGCTCCCGCGGTGGCACAGGCCAGCACCGCGCGTAGATCCGGGACGACGACGGCGCCCGGGGCGACGGGGCGGGAGTCGAAGACGGAGGCCCAGTAGCGGGCGACGAAGGGCAGTGACTCGTGCACCTCGATCACCGGAACGTGTTCCAGGGCCGAGGGACCCGGGTGACGGAGCAGGCCGGAACCGATCCGTTCGGCCCAGCGCGGAGCGGCGACCAGGACGTGCTCCTCGTCGCAGAGCGCAGTCGCCGAGAGCAGGGCCCCGCGGGGCCGGACCGTGCTGATGGCCAGATCGTGATGTCCGGCGGCCAGCCCCTCCAGGGTTTCCTCGGCGGTGCCGAAGGAGGCGCGCAGGGCGAAGCCCTGACCGTCCTCGCCGGTCAGCTCCGTGAGCGCGGGCAGTGCCCGCTCGGCGGTGAACTCCGGGGGACCGGCCAGGTGCAGCGTCCGTAAGGAGGAGTCCTCCTCCAGCCCGGACTCGGTGATCTCCATCAGGGCGTCGAGATGGGGCGCCGCCTTGTGGGCGAGCTCGTCCCCGATGGTCGTCGGTGTCACACCGCGCGCCTGCCGCAGGAACAGGGGTCGTCCCAGCTGCCGTTCCAGGGTCCGTATCTGCGAGGTGACGGCCGGCTGGGAGAGGCCGAGCAGGGCGGCGGCACGGGTGAAGGAGCCGGCCCGGTGCACGGTCACGAAGGTCCGCAGCAAGGCCAGATCCACGCCACACCCTCCCTCGCCGGTCCCTCCTGAGGGTCCGGACGTCCAACTATAAATAAGTCGATAGGCCTCTGTCGCTACAGTGATTGGACACTGACACTCAGTCAACTAGCCTTGGTCGAGCGGTTCTTCGCGCGGAACCGAGGACGGTCCGAGCCACGAGGGGGGAGGCTCGGACCGTCCGCCGCAGTGTGCCGATCCGGCAGGTCAGCCCGCTGATTCGTCCAGGGCCCGCAGTACGTCCGCGACCAGGTCCTCGGGGTCCTCGGCACCCACGGAGAAGCGGATGAAGCCCTCCGGCACCGCGTCCCCGCCCCAGCGTCCGCGCCGCTCCGCCGTGGACCGTACGCCGCCGAAACTCGTCGCGTCGTCCACGAGCCGCAGCGCGTCGAGGAAGCGGTCCGCACGGGCGCGCGTGGGCAGTGTGAAGGACACCACGCACCCGTAGCGCCGCATCTGCTGCGAGGCGGTCTTGTGCGAGGGATCGTCGGGCAGCCCCGGGTAGCGCAGCCCCGTCACCTCGGACCGCTCCCGCAGCGCCCGGGCGAGCGTCAGCGCGGAGGCGTTCTGCCGGTCGGCGCGCAGCTGGAGCGTGGCGATCGAGCGGTGCGCGAGCCAGGCCTCCATGGGCCCGGGGACGGCGCCGACGATCTTGCGCCAGCGGCGGACGGCGGCCATGGCCCCGGTGTCCCGGCCGGTGACGTAGCCCAGGAGCAGGTCACCGTGCCCGGTGAGCTGCTTGGTGCCGCTGGCCACCGCGAAGTCGGCGCCGAGCTCCAGCGGGCGCTGGCCGAGCGGTGTGGCGAGGGTGTTGTCGACGGCGACCAGGGCGCCCTGCGCGTGCGCCGCCTCGGCGAGGCGGCGCACGTCGCACACGTCCAGCCCCGGGTTCGAGGGCGTCTCGATCCACAGCAGCTTCGCACCGTCGAGGACCTCGAGCTGGGCGTCGCCGCCCGTCGGCGCGGTCCGCACCTCGATGCCGTACGCCTCCAGCTGGGTCCGCACCAGGGGCAGGGCCTGGTAGCCGTCGCTCGGCAGCACGACCGCGTCCCCGGTCCGCAGCTGGGAGAAGAGCACCGAGGAGATCGCGGCCATGCCCGAGGCGAAGGCCAGCGTCTCGACGTCGTCCCGGCCGGGCGCCTCCAGCTCGCCGATGGCCCGCTCCAGCAGCGTCCAGGTCGGGTTCTCGTCCCGGCCGTAGGTGTAGGGGCCGGTGGGGTCGCCCGGCAGGTGGAAGTGGGCGGCGAACACCGGTCCCGGCAGGGTCGGCTCGTACTTGACCGGCTCGGGCAGCCCGGCCCGCACCGCGCGGGTGCCGTCGCCCGTCCCCCCGTGGCCCGCGCCCGTCGTCGAATCGTTCATGCCGCCCGTCCTTCCACCTGCTCGCGTACCGAGGCGAGCAGTCCGGTGCTCGCCGCCTCCACCCTCTCAAGACACGCGTCGAATCCGTCCGCGCCCCCGTAATAGGGGTCCGGCACGTCGAGATCGTCACCGGCGGCGGGATCGTAGGAACGCAGCAGACGCACCTTGTCCGCGTCCCGGTCCGTCGGCGCGAGGCGGCGCAGCGCCCGGAGATGGCCGGAATCGAGCGCGATGACGAGATCGAGGCGGGCGAACCAGGACGGGTCGAACCGCCGTGCCGTGTGACCGGTGGCGTAGCCGTTCTCCCGCAGCACGGTCACCGTGCGGGGATCGGCGCCCTCACCCTCGTGCCAGCCGTCCGTGCCGGCGCTGTCCACCTCGACCAGGTCGTCGAGTCCGGCCTCCGCCACCCGCGCGCGGAAGACGGACTCGGCCATCGGGGAGCGGCAGATGTTGCCGGTGCAGACGAAGCAGACGCGGTAGGTCATCGTGCTCAGTCCTCGTCGGGCAGGACGACGCTGAGCGCCCAGGAGACGACGGAGATGATCAGGCCGCCCAGCACGGCCGTCCAGAAGCCCTCCACGTGGAAGCTCAGATCCAGCTGGTCGGCGAGCCAGGAGGTGAGCAGCAGCATCAACGCGTTCACCACCAGGGTGAACAGCCCCAGCGTGAGAATGAGCAGGGGAAGGCTCAGCAGCTTCACCACCGGCTTGACCAGGGAGTTCACCAACCCGAAGAGCAGCGCGACCAGGAGCAGTGTGCCGATCTCCTTGCCCGTGCTGTCACCGGTCAGGGTGATGTCGTCGAGCAGCCACACCGCGACCGCCAGGGCGCCCGCGTTGGCGATCGTCTTGACTAGGAAATTCATCATGTGTCTGATCGTGGCAGACACGATCGGACTCGGGCAGCGAGGCAGGGGCGGGACAAGACGATGAAGGCATTCCGGCTGGACGAACTGGAGGCGGAGCGCGCCGCCAACGACGGGGCGTATCTGCAGTTCCTGCGTGAGCGGAACATGTCGGTCGGCCTCTACGCCCTGGACGCCGGCGCCCAGGACCCGCAGCAGCCGCACCAGCAGGACGAGGTGTACTTCGTCGTCAGCGGGCGCGCGGCGATCACCGTCGGCATGGAGACCACCCAGGTGGCACGCGGCAGCGTCGTGTACGTACCGGCCGGCGTGGCCCACAAGTTCCACCACATCAGCGAGGACCTGCGGGTCCTGGTGGTGTTCTCTCCCCCCGAGAGCTGAGGAGCGCCGTCGGGGTTCCCTAGGGGATCGGTCAGGGGAGGACAAGGGGTCCGGGACCCCCGTGGGAGCACCTGTCGCCCTAGCATCGAGTGCAGGACATCATCGACGCGACCCGGCACTCGGCGGGCGGAGAGGTAAGGACGAGGGCGATGCGAGAGATCTTCGCGGGACTGCCGTGGTGGGTGAAGTGGATCGCGGTGCCGGCCATCGCCCTGGTCGTGTTCGGCGGGCTGATAGCGAGCGTGGTCGGCTTCGTGATCGGACTGCTCTTCAAGGCGCTGGTCTTCGTGGCGCTGGTCGGCGGACTGATCTACGTCGTACGGAAATTCACCTCGAGTTCCTCGTCGCGCGGCGACTGGTGAGCCGAGCGGTACCGGTGGAGCGGTAACAGGAATCACCGGTTCCCTCGGGCGGGGGAAGTTTCCCCGGCGGGCCGTCCGCGTGCGGTGACAGCCCGTTAGAGTCCGGAACTCGACGCGGGGACGGTCCCCGCGAGCGGCGACCCCCCACCCGTGTCCCCCCGCACGGGCTGCCTCCTCGCGTTTCGGGAGTGACCCTTGGCCACGACTGGCACCGGCCCCGCACAGCTGACGGCGGTCCCTCCGCAGCCCCGTTCGCCGACGTCCCCCGCACCGGCGCCCACCGCGACCCTCATCGGCTCCGTGCAGCGGGCCATGCGCCTGCTGGAGACCGTCGCCGGGCACGACTACGGGGCTCCCGCCAAACAGCTGGCCCGGGAGACCGGACTGGCGCTCCCCACCACGTACCACCTGCTGCGCACCCTGGTGCACGAGGGCTATCTGCGCCGCGACAAGGGGCTGTTCTTCCTCGGGGAGGCCGCGACGCGGCTGAGCGGCAGCGGAGCGGAGCAGAAACGTCGCAGCACGGTGGCCGACACCCTCGCCCGCTGGCGGGACGCGGTCGGCGCCCCCGTGTACTACGCCGTGTACCGCGAGGGCGAGATCGACGTCGTCCGCGTCTCCGACTCCCCCGGCCACCCCGCGGTGGAGGAGTGGGCCGACTTCCGGGAGACCGGACACGCCCACGCGATCGGGCAGTGCCTGCTCTCCCAGCTCGACGAGGAGGCCCGTCGCGACCACCTCGACCGCCATCCCGTGCGGCCCCTCACGCCGTACACCGTGCGCGACGACCACAGCCTGCTCAGGCGTCTGGAGCGGACGCGGCGGATGGATCCGGTGCTGGAGCGCCAGGAGTACGTCCTGGGGACGGTCTGCGCGGCGGTCCCCGTCACCGTCGGCTCCACGGCCGCGTCGGTCGCCCTCTCGCTGCCCGCACACCGGGCCGACCGGCTCGTCCCCGCGGCACGGCGGCTGCAGGCCGAGGTGGGGCGGCTCGTCGGCTCGCTCACGCTGTCTATCAGTATCTGAAAACTCACTCCTTGTGATCTGCTGTGTACGTTCAGCAAGATTCCCTTTGGTGTCAGGGTCCATGCCCGGCAAGTCCGCGGCGAATGACGGGGTAGGCGATGCGCGAATCCGTACAGGCAGAGGTCATGATGAGCTTTCTCGTGTCGGAGGAGCTGTCCTTCCGCATCCCGGTGGAGCTCCGCTACGACACCTGCGATCCCTACGCCGTGCGGCTGACCTTCCACCTGCCCGGGGACGCTCCCGTGACCTGGGCGTTCGGCCGGGAGCTCCTGGTCGACGGGGTCGGCCGGCCGTGCGGTGAAGGCGATGTGCGCGTCTCACCGGTGGACCCCGACGCGCTGGGCGAGGTGCTGATCCGGCTTCAGGTCGGCAGCGACCAGGCGCTGTTCCGCTCGTCGACCGCGCCGCTCGTGGCCTTCCTCGACCGCACCGACAAGCTGGTTCCGCTGGGCCAGGAGGGTGCGCTCGCCGACTTCGACGCCCACCTCGACGACGCGCTGGACCGCATCCTGGCGGAGCAGGGCGCCGGCTGAAGCGTTACGCCGGTCGGGTGGACCGGTGGCGGAACGCTTCAGCGCGGTCCGCCACCGTCACGCGGGTCGTCAGCGCTTACGGCGCCTGCCCCTCCCGCCGCGCCCCGCGGCCGCCCGGCCGCCCGGCTCCTGCCCGCGCCCCTGCGCCCCCGCCGGTGCCTTCGGACGGTCGGCCGAGACCACCAGCGCGGCCAGGGCCGTGGTCACCGGAACCGAGGCCACCAGCCCGATCGAGCCGATCAGGGTGCGTACGATCTCCTCCGCGACCAGTTCGCTGTTGGCGACCGTCCCCACGCTGCTCTGCGCGATGGAGAACAGCAGCAGCAGCGGCAGCGCGGCGCCCGCGTAGGCGAGGACCAGCGTGTTGACCACGGACGCGATGTGGTCGCGGCCGATGCGGATGCCCGCGCGGTACAGCCCGCGCCAGCCCGTCGACGGATTGGCCTCGTGGAGCTCCCAGACGGCGGACGTCTGCGTGACCGTCACGTCGTCGAGGACACCGAGCGACCCGATGATGACGCCGGCCAGCAGCAGACCGCTCATGTCGATCCCGGGATACAGCCCGTGGATCAGACCGGTGTTGTCGTCGGTGTTGCCGGTGAGCGCGGCCCACCCGATGAACACCGAACCCAGGACACCGATCAGCAGCAGTGAGATCAGCGTGCCGAGCACCGCCACCGAGGTCCGCGCCGACGGCCCGTGACAGAGGTACAAGGCGATCAGCATGATCGCGCTCGCCCCCACCACCGCCACGACCAGGGGGTTCGACCCCTGCAGGATCGCGGGCAGGACGAAGAAGTTGAGCACCAGGAAGCTGATCGCCAGCGCCACCAGCGCCATGACGCCGCGCAGCCGCCCCACGGCCACGACGGCGAGCGCGAAGACGCCCGCGAGCAGCGCCAGGGGGAAGCGCCGGTCGACATCGGTGACCGAGTACTGGAGGTCCTCGGGCGCGGAGGGCTCGTAGGCGACCACGACCTTCTGGCCCTCGCTCAGCTGCCGCGACTGGTCCGGCTGCACGATCTCCTGGAACGTACGGCCCTTGTCGTCACCGGTGTCGACCCGGATCGTCGCCTTCTTGCAGGTGCCGTCCGCCTGCTGCCGGGCGGACGAGCCCTCGGCGGTGGAGGTGTCGCCGGTCGGGACGCCTCCGGAGGCGTTGACGGACCGGCAGCTCAGCTCGACCACCTCGGTGACCGTGGCGTGCTGCGTCTGCCGGTCGAAGCCGACGCCGGTGCGCTCGTGCGCCGGGGCGCCGCCCGGCCACAGCACGGCGAGTCCGATCAGCACCGCCGCCGCGAACGGGATCAGGACCGCCGCGATGACCTTGCGCAGGTGCTGGGAGACGGGCGCCGCCGGGCCGTGTCCGTGCGCGTGGCCGTGGCCGCCGCCGTCTGCGGCGCCGGGTGTGCGCGGGGATTCGGACGGATACGGAGGAGGTTGAGTGGGGGTCACCGCCCGATCATCGCAAGAACGGGACGGGCCCTCTGTTCACCGCGCCACAAAGAACGCTAGCGTGGAGGCGCTTTTGTACACGCGGGAGCTCGGAGCACCGGGCTGAGAGGGCGCTGACCTCCGTCCCGGCGACGTCTCACCTCACGCACCAGCGGAGTGCGCGTGATGTGTCACACGGAACGCCGGCAGACGGAAACCGCTGCGTCGACCGCCGAACCTGTTACCGGGTAATGCCGGCGTAGGGAGTAGGTCTCATGACCAACAAGGACGCACGCACGCCTGCCTCCGCGCAGAACCCGACGGAGACGTCGGCGAACGAGGAGGCCGGGAAGTCCGTCGGATGGCACAAGGCGTACGTCGAGGGCACCCGCCCCGGCCTGCGGGTGCCGGTCCGTCAGGTGCACCTCACCAACGGGCGGTCGGTCACGTTGTACGACACGTCGGGCCCGTACACCGATCCGCTCGTCGACACCGATGTCCGCCGGGGCCTGGCCCCGCTGCGGGAGAACTGGATCACCGCCAGGGGCGACACGGAGGAGTACGCGGGCCGCCCCGTCCGTCCCGAGGACGACGGGATCAAGCACACCTCCCCGCGCGGGGGCCTGCGCAATCTGGATGCCGTGTTCCCCGGCCGGCCGCGCCTGCCGCGCCGGGGCCGCGCCGGCCGGGCGGTCACACAGCTCGCGTACGCGCGCCGCGGCGAGATCACACCCGAGATGGAGTACGTGGCGATCCGGGAGAACGTCGCGCCCGAAGTGGTCCGCGAGGAGATCGCGGCGGGCCGGGCGGTGCTGCCGGCCAACGTCAACCACCCGGAGATCGAGCCGATGATCATCGGCAAGCGGTTCCTGGTGAAGGTCAACGCCAACATCGGCAACTCGGCGGTGACGTCCTCCATCGAGGAGGAGGTCGAGAAGATGACCTGGGCGACCCGCTGGGGCGCCGACACGGTCATGGACCTCTCCACCGGCCGGAACATCCACACCACCCGTGAGTGGGTGCTGCGCAACTCCCCCGTCCCCATCGGAACCGTGCCGCTCTACCAGGCCCTGGAGAAGGTCGACGGCCGGGCCGAGGAGCTGACCTGGGAGATCTACAAGGACACGGTCGTCGAACAGGCCGAGCAGGGTGTGGACTACATGACGGTCCACGCCGGCGTGCGCCTCGCGTACGTACCGCTCACCGCGAACCGCAAGACGGGCATCGTCTCCCGCGGCGGCTCGATCATGGCCGCGTGGTGCCTGGCGCACCACAAGGAGTCGTTCCTGTACGAGCACTTCGAGGAGCTCTGCGAGATCCTCGCCGCGTACGACGTCACCTACTCGCTCGGCGACGGCCTGCGTCCCGGTTCCATCGCGGACGCCAACGACGAGGCGCAGTTCGCGGAGCTGCGGACGCTCGGGGAGCTCAACAGGATCGCGAAGAGCTTCGACGTCCAGACGATGATCGAGGGCCCGGGGCACGTCCCGATGCACAAGATCAAGGAGAACATCGACCTCCAGCAGGAGATCTGCGAGGAGGCCCCGTTCTACACGCTCGGCCCGCTGACGACGGACGTCGCGCCCGGGTACGACCACATCACGTCCGGCATCGGCGCCGCGATGATCGCCTGGTGGGGCACGGCCATGCTCTGCTACGTCACGCCCAAGGAGCACCTGGGCCTGCCCAACCGCGACGACGTGAAGACCGGCGTCATCACCTACAAGATCGCCGCCCACGCCGCCGACCTCGCCAAGGGTCACCCGGGTGCCCAGGAGTGGGACGACGCGCTCTCCGACGCCCGCTTCGAGTTCCGGTGGGAGGACCAGTTCAACCTCGCCCTGGACCCGGACACCGCACGCGAGTACCACGACGAGACGCTGCCGGCGGAACCCGCCAAGACGGCCCACTTCTGCTCGATGTGCGGGCCGAAGTTCTGTTCGATGAAGATCTCCCAGGACATCCGTCGTGAGCACGGCGGCAGCCGGGCCGAGATCGAGGAGGGGATGGCCCGGAAGTCGAAGGAGTTCGCGGCGGCGGGCAACCGCGTGTACCTGCCCGTCGTGGACTGAGCGTCCGCCGGCGCGGGGGCGGTGCCCGTGACGGGCGGGCCCCGCCCCCGCGGGCCGACGGGCTCCGCCGCCTCCCCCTGCGCCGGGGCGGGTGGGCGGACCGACCCCATGACAGCGAGTCCGACGAGCAAGGGGTCCCACCGTCCCGCCCCCGGCCCGCGCTCCCGGGGGACGGGGAACGCGGGCCGGGGGGACGGGACGTCCGGCTACTCCGGCTGGTGCTCCGGCCCCCCGAAGTCCGGACTCGAGTAGTCCGGGCTGGAGTAGCTCGGCCGCGTGCCACGGGCCGGTCCCTGCCGCGGGCTGGAGAAACCCGGCCGGTCGTACCCCAGGTGCGGAATGCGGCCGGCCGGCGCGGACGGTGCGGTGCGCCGCAGCGCGGGGGCCTTCGCCGGGTCGGTGAGCGCGTCCCGCAGGAACGGCAGGATCCCCCGCTCCAGCAGGGCATCGTGCCAGGCGTCCCTGGCCCGGGCCACCTCCTCGTCGGGTTCGTGGTGCGGACCGCCGTGCGCCGAGGGCTTGTTGCGCAGCGCGGTGAGCAGCAGGCCCACGGCGGCCACGAGGACGGCGACCGCCGTCACCGCGCCGAACACCCACCCCGTGGTGAGCATGGTCCGGGCGAACGCGGCGCCGGGGTCGACCATCCGCAGGACGTAGCCGACGAGCAGGAAGATCGCGGCCGCGGTTCCGGCCAGGACGGGTGCCAGGACGGCGACCACCGCGACGGCGCCCGCCCCGGTGGTCTCGGTGACCTCCCCCACGGTGGCGGCGAGCCCCGTGGCGTGCGGGCCCGCCTCGGTGGAGCCGGACCCGGAGGCGGACGGGACGGACGACTCCGGTGGCCGGCGCCGTTCCTCGCGGACCTTCACGTAGTGCTGGTACTCGGTCGCCGCGGCCGCCGTGATGATCGCGGTGGCGTCGAGCGCCATCGTGCGCAGTTGCTCCGGGTTGAGCCGCTGTCCGACCGCGGCCAGGTGTGGGTGGTGCGGTGCGGAGCGCAGCGCCTCATCGAGAATCCGCTCGTACTCCTGGCGGTCCTCGCTCAGCAGGTGCTGCGGAACGCTGTTCATGTGCATCCCCCGATGCTCCGTAGGGCTTGGGGCTCGGCATGCTGACGAGCCGTCGGGCAGAAACGGAGGGGAGCCTGCTACGGATAAGCCGATGGTAGAGCGGTGACGGCGCGCGGTGACAGGGGGTTTACCGAAATTGGCACGTGCACGGTGCGGTTGCGGGCCGCACGGTCACGGCCCGCTGAACCGTCAGATGTCCAGCGGCAGTTGCTGGACCAGCAGTTTCCCGGCCATGGTGACTCCGCCGTCCATCGCGATGGCGAGTCCGTCGGCGTAGACGTGAGGTCCGGTGACCACGGGGCCGCCGTCGTCCTCGCCGTCCTCGGAACCGACCTCGCCCAGCAGGTACGGGATCGGGCTGTGTCCGTGAACGACCCGGGTGCCGCCGTACGTATCCAGCAGGGAGCGCACCGCGTCCGCGCCGCCCTCGTCACGGAAGGAGAACCGCTTGGTGAACTTGCGGAACAGGTCCCAGACCTCGTCGGCGTCGTTGCGGGTGAGCGTCTCGCGGACGGTGTCGTTGACCTCTTCGATGGAGCGGCCGTAGTCGAGGTAGGCGGTGGTGTCGGAGTGCAGCAGCAGGTGGCCGTCGACCTCCTCGACGGCGTCGAGGCGGGCCATCCACTGCAGGTGGTGGTCCTGGAGGCGGTCCATGTCGGTCTTCTGGCCGCCGTTGAGCAGCCAGGCCGCCTGGAAGGTGGCGGTGCCCGCGCCGGAGTTGACGGGGGTGTCGCCGAACCGCCTGGCGCCGAGCAGCAGCAGTTCGTGGTTGCCCATGAGGGCCTTGCAGTAGCCGCCGGCGGCGGCGGCCTCGGCGGACAGCCGCATCACGAGGTCGATGACGCCGATGCCGTCCGGGCCGCGGTCGGTGAAGTCGCCGAGGAACCACAGCCGCGCGGTGCCGGCGCACCACTGGCCCGACGCGTCGAGGAGGCCCTGCTCCTGGAGGGCGGCCACCAGCTCGTCGAGATAACCGTGGACGTCGCCGACCACGTACAGCGGTCCCTGGCCCGTGGCGGGCTGCGGGACGGGTGCGGACGCGGGGTCGACGGTCACCTGGACGGTGTCACCCCGATGGATGACGGGGAGGTCCCGCTGGGTGGGCGTGTACCCCTCCGGGTAGGCCTCCTCGGAGGGCGGGACGACGTCGCCGGGGTGCGTGCTCTGGACGTACGGACCGGCCTCGTGGACGTACGCGGGTACCCGGAAGTCGCGCAACGTCGCCGTCCGCTCCGCCTCGGGTCCCTGACCGGCCCCCTGAGTCATCGACCCCTCCACCATCGCGCCGCTCCTGCACCGCGTCGGACTGCCTGGTCGCAGCGGCCCGCGGTGTCGTGGGCCCATCATAGGAATGCGGATCGCGCCATGTGATGACCCAGGGGTGGTGAATCGGAGCAAGACTCCGGTTCGTCGCGGCTTTCGTCCTGTTTGATCCGGCCTTGGCCCGCCCCGGGCCGCCCTTGCGGCACGCCTCCCGCCGGTGGCCGGCCCGCGCTGTTCCGGGAGGCGTTTCGTTTCCCCCGCAGGAGTGGCCGGTGAGCCCCTGGTTTCACTCCTCCGGAGGCGGGCGGCCGGCCGCGGGAACCGCCGCTTCCCCCCTCCGGAAGCGGAGGCCCCGTGCTCCGGGGCCGCCGCACGCCGCGCCGGGAAACCCCCTGTCACGCTCCCCTCGGCGCCCTCGGCGGACTGACCGTCCTGCGGGGCGGGCGCCGCTGCGAGGAGGTCCGCACGATCAGCTCGGTCGGTATGACCTGCTCCACCGGCCGGTCCGGGTCGGCCCCCTCGATGGCGTCGATGAGCAGCTGGATCACCGCCGTGCCGATGCGGCGCGGTTTGAGGGAGAGCGTGGTGACGGGCGGCTCGGTGCTGGCGTAGACCGTGGACTCGCTGCAGCAGACGAGCAGCAGGTCGTCCGGGACGCGCAGGCCGTAGCGGCGGGCGGCGGCGAGCAGGTCGGTGCCGTTCGGGTCGAACAGGCCGTAGACGGCGTCGGGGCGGTCGGGGCGGGCGAGCAGCCGGTCGGCGGCGACGGCGCCCGCGCACGGATCGTGTGCCGGGTAGGCCTCGTAGACCGGGTCCTGGCCCACGCGCTCGCACCAGCGCAGGTACGCGGTGGTCGACAGGTGGGTGTACGTGTCGGTGGTGGTGCCGGTGAGCAGGCCGATGCGGCGGGCGCCGGCGTCGGCGAGGTGTTCGAGGATGCCCGTCACGGCGGCCTCGTGGTCGTTGTCGACCCAGGCGGTGACCGGCAGCGAACCGGCCGGCCGGCCGTCGGAGACGACCGGGAGGCCCTGGCGGACCAGTTCGCTGACCACCGGGTCCTGGTCGGAGGGGTCGATGACGACCGTGCCGTCCAGGGCGACGTTGGACCACACGTCGTGGCGGGAGGTCGCGGGGAGGATGACGAGGGCGTAGCCGCGGGCGAGCGCGGCGGAGGTGGCGGCCCGCGCCATCTCGGCGAAGTACGCGAACTCGGTGAAGGTGAAAGGTTCATCCCCGTACGTCGTCACGGTCAGGCCGATGAGTCCGGACTTCCCGGTGCGGAGCGTACGGGCGGCGGCCGAGGGGCGGTACCCCAGTCTGTCGGCCACCTCGCGGACGTGGCGCCGGGTGGCGTCCGGGAGCCTGCCCTTGCCGTTGAGGGCGTCGGAGACGGTCGTGATGGAGACTCCGGCGGCGGCGGCCACGTCCCTGATGCCCGCTCGACCCGGCCGGCTGCCTCGGCGTGAGGTTTCCGCGCGGCTCACCTGGTGCTTCCCTGCTGCTGTCATGGCGAGCCGATAGTAGGGCTCATACGGTGGGGTAGGGCGGACGCATATGCACGCGTCGGCAGACACGTTTATGCATGATCATTTACTGTCAATCACCTTGGAAAGTAAAGGTGTTGAACGTTCCCATGCCAGGACCTGGCGCGTCGGCGCATGCGGGCCTGGCGAGGGTGCGATGTTGCGAAGAGGTCTCAACTCACCTGCACGGGGGATGCGCGCCACGGCGCAGGCCACCGGCGCATAGATATATGTGCGACGCGCCCCTGCCCATGCCTCCGTTCGCGCACCTTTGAGCAGAGTTGCCCCTGTTGTCGTTGTGGCGGAAGGTGAGGGTGGGAGCGCCCGCCACTCCTCTACGCAGCGGCCCCGAATCCTCATAAGGTGAGCAGTATTGGATGTCGGCGGCGGACACGGGTGCCGCCGGTCTTCGCGAGGAGGACTGCGGTGAGCGAGACGAGCCCCAAGCTGCGCGCCGAGCTGGAGGGGATCCCCACGTACAAGCCGGGCAAGCCGGCGGCGGCCGGCGGACCGGTGGCGTACAAGCTGTCCTCCAACGAGAACCCCTATCCGCCGCTGCCGGGGGTGATGGAGACCGTGACGGCGGCGGCCTGCTCTTTCAACCGGTACCCGGACATGGCCTGTACGGCGCTGACGGCCGAGCTGGCCGAGCGCTTCGCGGTCCCGGCCTCCCACCTGGCCACCGGCACCGGCTCGGTCGGTGTCGCCCAGCAGCTGCTGCAGGCCACGTCGGGTCCGGGCGACGAGGTGATCTACGCCTGGCGGTCCTTCGAGGCCTACCCGATCATCACGCGGATCAGCGGTGCCACGCCGGTCCAGGTGCCGCTCACCCCGGGTGACGTGCACGACCTGGACGCGATGGCCGAGGCGATCACCGACCGGACACGGCTCATTTTCGTCTGCAACCCCAACAACCCGACCGGCACGGTGGTGCGGAGGGCCGAGCTGGAGCGTTTCCTCGACCGGGTGCCGGGCGACGTCCTGGTGGTGCTCGACGAGGCCTACCGCGAGTTCATCCGGGACGCCGAGGTGCCGGACGGCGTCGAGATCTACCGGGAGCGGCCCAACGTCTGCGTGCTGCGGACCTTCTCCAAGGCGTACGGCCTGGCGGGGCTGCGCGTCGGTTTCGCCATCGCCCACGAGCCGGTGGCGGCGGCACTGCGCAAGACGGCGGTGCCGTTCGGGGTGAGCCAGCTCGCGCAGGACGCGGCGGTCGCCTCGCTGCGCGCCGAGGACGAGCTGATCGGCCGGGTCGGCTCCCTGGTGTGCGAGCGCAACCGCGTGGTGGGCGCGTTGCGGGAGCAGGGCTGGACGGTGCCGGAGACGCAGGCGAACTTCGTCTGGCTGCGACTGGGGGAGCGCACGGCGGCGTTCGCGCAGGCGTGCGAGCAGGCGGGCGCGGTCGTCCGGCCGTTCCCCGGCGAGGGCGTGCGGGTCACGATCGGCGAGACCGAGGCGAACGACATCTTCCTGAAGGCGGCGGAGGGCTTCCGCAAGGGGCTCTGACCGGCACGCGCGTCCGGGCGGCCGGCGGGATCTCCCGTCGGCCGCCTTCGTGTGCGTGTACGGGTGCGCCGGCCGTGCGCGCACGAAGGCGTCCGACGTCACAGGGGACCCCCCTTCCGGGGCTGAAAAGCGGTAGGTCATAATTGCTTGTGAATGTGAACGCGTTCACAAGCGCATCCCGTTTTCCTCCGGTATGCCGGGGACGAACGGGATCAAGCGGCCGCCGCGACCACGGCGAAGTAAGGAGCGACGACGTGGATCTGGCTCTGGCGCCGGAGACCCTGGCGCGATGGCAGTTCGGTATCACCACCGTCTACCACTTCCTCTTCGTTCCCCTGACGATCTCCCTCGCCGCCCTCACCGCCGGGCTGCAGACCGCCTGGGTGCGCACGGAGAAGGAGAAGTACCTCAGGGCGACGAAGTTCTGGGGCAAGCTCTTCCTGATCAACATCGCGATGGGTGTGGTCACCGGCATCGTGCAGGAGTTCCAGTTCGGTATGAACTGGTCCGACTACTCGCGGTTCGTCGGGGACGTCTTCGGGGCCCCGCTCGCCTTCGAGGCCCTGATCGCCTTCTTCTTCGAGTCCACCTTCATCGGACTGTGGATCTTCGGCTGGGACAAGCTGCCCAAGAGGATCCACCTGGCCTGCATCTGGATGGTCTCGATCGGCACCCTGCTGTCGGCGTACTTCATCCTCGCCGCCAACTCCTGGATGCAGCACCCGGTCGGCTACCGGATCAACGGGGAGAAGGGCCGCGCCGAGCTCACCGACTTCTGGCTGGTGCTCACCCAGAACACCACGCTCAACCAGGTCTTCCACAGCTTCTCGGCGGCCTTCCTGACCGGCGGCGCCTTCATGGTGGGCATCGCCGCCTTCCATCTGATGCGGAAGAAGCACATCCCCGTGATGCGGACCTCCCTCCGCCTCGGTCTGGTCACCCTCGCGGTCGGCGGCCTGTTCACCGCGATCAGCGGCGACACCCTCGGCAAGGTCATGTACGAGCAGCAGCCGATGAAGATGGCCGCCGCCGAGGCCCTGTGGGACGGCGAGGAGCCGGCGCCGTTCTCCGTGTTCGCCTACGGCGACGTCGACGCGGGCCACAACAAGGTCACCCTGGAGATCCCCGGACTGCTGTCCTTCCTGGCCCACAGCGACTTCGAGTCGTACGTGCCCGGCATCAACGACACCAACGAGGTCCTGCAGGAGAAGTTCGGCCCCGGTGACTACAAGCCCATCGTCCCGGTCGCCTACTGGGGCTTCCGCTGGATGATCGGCTTCGGCATGGCCTCCTTCTCGCTCGGCCTCCTCGGCCTGTGGCTCACCCGCAAGAAGTTCCTGCTGCCGGCCGCCCACCGCACCGGCGAGGACGAGGTGCCGCGTCTGGTGCTGCTGAAGAAGCCGCTCGGCTCCCGGCTCACCCGGCTGTACTGGCTGCTGGCGCTGTGGACCATGGCGTTCCCGCTGATCGCCAACTCCTGGGGCTGGATCTTCACCGAGATGGGCCGGCAGCCCTGGGTGGTCTACGGCGTGATGCGGACCGAGGACGCGGTCTCCCCCGGAGTGTCCACCGCGGAGGTCGTCATCTCGATGTCCGTCTTCACCCTGCTCTACGCCGTCCTGGCCGTCATCGAGGTCAGGTTGCTCGCCAAGTACGTCAAGGCGGGCCCGCCCGAACTCGGCGACTTCGACCTCAACCCGCCCACGAAGCTCGGCGGCGACACCCGTGACGCCGACAGGCCGATGGCCTTCTCGTACTAGGCCGAGGGAGCTGCACCGTCATGGAACTGCACGACGTCTGGTTCGTCCTGATCGCCGTCCTGTGGACCGGCTACTTCTTCCTGGAGGGATTCGACTTCGGGGTCGGCGTCCTCACCCGGCTGCTCGCCCGCGACCGGGCCGAGAAGCGGGTCCTGATCAACACCATCGGTCCCGTCTGGGACGGCAACGAGGTGTGGCTGCTCACGGCCGGCGGCGCGACCTTCGCCGCCTTCCCCGAGTGGTACGCCACGCTCTTCTCCGGCTTCTACCTCCCCCTGCTGGCCATCCTGGTCTGCCTGATCATCCGCGGTGTCGCCTTCGAGTACCGGGCGAAGCGGCCGGAGGAGCACTGGCAGCGCAACTGGGAGACGGCGATCTTCTGGACCTCGCTGATCCCCGCGTTCCTGTGGGGCGTGGCCTTCGGGAACATCGTGCGCGGTGTGAAGATCGACGCCGAGTTCGAGTACGTGGGCACCGTCTGGGACCTGCTCAACCCGTACGCCCTCCTGGGCGGCCTGGTCACCCTGACGCTGTTCACCTTCCACGGCACGGTGTTCACGGCGCTGAAGACGGTCGGCGAGATCCGGGAACGGGCGCGGAAGCTGGCCCTGCGCGTCGGTCTCGTCACCGCCGTACTGGCACTGGCCTTCCTGCTCTGGACCCAGGCCGCCGGCGGTGACGGCACCAGCCTGGTCGCGCTGGCCGTGGCGGTGACCGCGCTGGTGGCGGCCCTGCTGGCGAACCGGGCCGGCCGCGAGGGGTGGTCGTTCGCCCTGTCCGGCCTCACCATCGTGGCGGCGGTGGCGATGCTCTTCCTGACGCTGTTCCCGAACGTCATGCCGTCCACGCTGGACGCCGACTGGAGCCTGACCGTCACCAACGCCTCCTCCAGCCCCTACACCCTGAAGATCATGACCTGGCTCGCGGTGATCGCCACACCGGTGGTGCTGCTCTACCAGGGCTGGACCTACTGGGTGTTCCGCAAGCGGATCGGCACCCAGCACCTCGCCGACCCCGTGCACTGAGGGTGTGTTTCACGTGAAACCAATCGACCCGCGCCTGCTCCGGTACGCCCGCGCCACCCGGGGTTTTCTGGTGGCGGTCGTCGGCCTGGGGGCCTTCGGGGCGGTGCTGGTCATCGCCCAGGCCATGCTCATCGCCGAGATCGTGGTGGGCGCGTTCGAGGACGGACTGTCCGCCGATGAGCTCGGCACCCCCCTGCTGCTGCTCGTCGGCGTCGCGGCCGGCCGCGGTCTGGTCGGCTGGCTGACCGAGCTGGCCGCGCACCGGGCGAGCGCCGCGGTGAAGTCGGAGCTGCGGGGGCGGCTGCTGGAGCGGGCCACGGCGCTGGGGCCGGGCTGGCTGGACGGGCAGCGCATCGGATCGCTGGTCGCCCTGGCCACCCGCGGGGTCGACGCCCTCGACGGCTACTTCTCGCGCTATCTGCCCCAGTTGGGGCTCGCGGTGGTCGTGCCGGTGGCGGTGCTGGCGCGGATCGTCACCGAGGAGTGGGTCTCGGCGGCGATCATCGCGGGCACCCTGCCGCTCATCCCGGTCTTCATGGCACTGATCGGCTGGGCCACCCAGTCCCGGATGGACCGCCAGTGGCTGGTGCTCTCCCGGCTGTCCGGCCACTTCCTGGACGTCGTCGCCGGACTGCCGACGCTGAAGGTCTTCGGACGGGCCAAGGCACAGGCGGAGTCCGTCCGCCGGATCACCGCCGAGTACCGGCGGGCGACCATGCGGACGCTGCGGATCGCCTTCATCTCCTCCTTCGCGCTGGAGCTGCTCGCCACGCTGTCGGTGGCGCTGGTCGCCGTGACGATCGGCATGCGGCTCGTGTACGGCGAGATGGACCTCTCCACCGGCCTGGTCATCCTGATCCTGGCGCCGGAGGCGTATCTGCCGCTGCGGCAGGTCGGCGCCCAGTACCACGCGGCCGCGGAGGGGCTCGGAGCGGCCGAGGAGATCTTCTCGGTGCTGGAGACCCCCGTGCCGGCGCGGGGGTCGGGCGTGGTGCCGACGGGCGGCTTCGCCTTCGAGGGCGTGACGGTCCGCCATCCGGGCCGCTCCACGGACGCCGTGACGGACGTGTCCTTCACCGTCGGCCCCGGAGAGACGGTCGCGCTCGTCGGACCGAGCGGCGCGGGCAAGTCGACCCTGCTGAACGTGCTGCTCGGGTTCGTCCGCCCCACCGCGGGCCGGGTGCGGATCGGGGGCGCCGACCTCGGCGGACTCGACCTCGCCGAGTGGCACCGCCGGGTCGCCTGGGTGCCGCAGCGGCCGCACCTGTACGCCGGGACGATCGCCGAGAACGTACGGCTGGCCCGGCCCGACGCGGACGACGACGCCGTACGGCGCGCCCTGCGGGACGCCGGGGCGCTGGAGTTCGTGGACGCGCTGCCCGAGGGCACGGGGACCGTGCTCGGCGAAGACGGAGCGGGACTGTCGGCCGGGCAGCGGCAGCGGCTCGCACTGGCCCGCGCGTTCCTCGCGGACCGGCCGGTCCTGCTGCTCGACGAGCCGACGGCCGCACTGGACGGCGCCACCGAGGCGGGGATCGTGGCCGCGGTACGACGGCTGGCCGCCGGCCGGACGGTGCTGCTCGTGGTGCACCGTCCGGCGCTGCTGGCCGTCGCGGACCGGGTGGTACGGCTCGCGGATCCGGCCCCCGCCGCCCGGGGGGAGTCCCCGCGGG
>NZ_JBEORT010000019.1:0-80787 GCF_040302425.1 Streptomyces sp. NPDC126497 | reverse complement strand
TTCTCGGTGGCGGTGCCCGCGCAGCAGGTGCTGTCGGCGACCGCGCCGTCGGCCAGCAGCCGCTGGTAGTAGCCGGGCACGATCCGGTCCAGGACCGAGGTGCCGGCCTGGCCGCTCGCGGCGGTGTGGTTGTAGACCACGTCCATCACGACCCGCAGGCCGTCCTCGTTGAGCGCCTTGACCATCTTCCGGAACTCGACCGTGCGCTCGGTGCCGTCCGGGTCGGTGGCGTAGGAGCCCTCCGGGACCGTGTAGTGGTAGGGGTCGTAGCCCCAGTTGTAGGCGTCCCGGGCGGCCGTCCTCGCCACGCACTCCTGCTGCTCGGCGGAGTCGGCCGGGTAGGAGGCCAGGTCGCAGTCGACACTCGCCTGCTCGGACTTGTCCTCGGGGACGGTGGCGATGTCGAACGCGGGCAGCAGGTGCACGTACGAGGTGCCGGCCTCGGCCAGCTCACGCAGGTGCCTGCGGCCGTCGCTGTCCTCGTCGGTGAAGGCGAGGTAGGTGCCGGGGTGCTCCGCCGTGCGGTCCGCCATGGAGAAGTCGCGGATGTGCAGTTCCTGGATCTGCGCGTCCTTCAGCGGCACGGCCCTCGGCTTGTCGTACGTCGACCACGCACGCGGCTTCAGGGACCGGTCGGCCAGGTCGACGACGAGACTGCGCTCGGAATCCGTGGTCAGGGCCACCGAGTAGGGGTCGGTGACCTTGTTGGTGACGATCTCGCGGGTGCTGGGCGCCCACACCTTCACCTTGTACCGGTACTCCTCGCCCTTCCAGGAGCGCGGGCCGGTGACGGACCAGACGCCGGTGGCGTCGTCGCGCCGCATCCGGACGGTGCGGTCGCCGATCTCCAGGGAGACGTCCTGCGCGGTCGGCGCCCACACGGAGAGGGTGGGCCGGCCGTGGCGGAACACCGGGCCGAGGTCCGCCTTCGTGGCGTCGGCCGCGTAGAGGTCGTCGAGCACGCCCGCGATCTGCACACCGGTCGCCGCGAGCACGGCGCCGTTGGCGGCGTGCTGGGCGGCGACGACCTGGCCGCGCAGGGCCTCGCGGACGCGGTCCCGGTCGCGCGGGTCGACGGACCAGGCGGTGCCGTCCTTCAGGTGCGGGAACTTCTCCTTCTGGGCGTCGGTGAGCGTCGCGCTCGTCAGCCGGAGCCAGCGGGCGTCCTCGCCGGTCAGCGCACCGCCCTGCACCTTGACGGAACCGGTGCGGGAGGCGAGGAGCTGGGTGGAGGCGGCGGCCTCGGAGCCGTTCCAGACGACGGTGTCGCGGTCGATCCAGACCGCCTTGGAGGTGGTCAGGTCGAGGGCGGCCGCGGAGCCCGCGGGCTGCGGCAGCAGGTACTTCTCCTGGCCGCTCACCAGCCACACCTCGTGGCCGTTCGCCCTGAGGTCCAGCGACTGGTCGGTGGGGAGGTCCTTCTCGTCGCCCTTGTGGAGGATGTAGCTGAGGCTGGTGGCACCCTCGGCGAGCGGCACCTCGAAGACAGCGCCATAGGCATCGGTCCTCACCGGCTCCAGGGGCTTCGACCAGTCGGTGGGGTTCGCGGCACCGGTCCAGGTGTGCAGGCCCCAGCCGTCGTAGTCGCCGTCGGCGCGGTGGTAGTGCAGGACCGCCTTGCTCTTGTCCTGGGCCGGGTAGTCGGGCCGTTCGGTGGTGACGGGTTCCTTGCCCTGCTCGATCCAGATCTCGCCGTGCCGGGTGACGTCGATGGTGCGGTCGGTGGCGACGTCCTTGTTGCCGTCCTCGTCGATGACGAGGAAGCCCACGTCGGACGCGCCGGGCTTGAGCTTGACGTAGGCGAAGGCGCCGTAGGCGTCCCGGCCGGTGAAGGGGTGGCTGTTCGGCCACTCGGTGGCCTCGCCGTCCGCGAGGTCGCCCCAGGCGTACAGGCCCCAGTCGTCGTAGTCGCCGTCCGTGCGCTTGTAGTGGACGATCGCGTGGTCGCGGGAGGCGGCGGTGGGCGGCTCCTCGGCGGGCGGGGTGCCCGTGGTGGAGGCGGCCAGGGCGCTCGCGGTGCGGCCGGCCGAGTCGATCACGACGGCCTTGTAGCGCAGGGCGGTGCCGGCGGGGACGTCCTCGCCGGGGGTGTGGGTGACCTTGTAGGGGGCGTGGTCGGCGGAGCCGAGCGTCCGCCACTTCCCGTCGCCGGTCTGGGCGGCGAAGACGACCCGGTTGAGCCGGCCGCCCTCGACGTCGGCGGTGACCTCGACGGTGCCGGTGGCGCCGGCGTCCGGGGCCTTGAGCGTGATGGTGGGCCGGGCGGCGGGCTTCGCGAGCGGGCCGGACGCCTTGAGGACGATCGCGGAGCCCGCCGGGACGGTGACCGTGATCCTCTTGTCGGCGTCGCTGGTGACGGTGGCGTCGGTGCCGTGGAGGCCCTTGAACGTCATCCGGGCGGAGCCGGTCGCGAAGGTGGCCTTCTTCGCCTCGCCGGCGTTGTTGAAGGCGACGACGTACTCGGTGGTGTCCTTGCCGGTGCCGGTGCGGGAGAAGGCGTAGACGCCCGCGCCGTCGTCCGCGTACCGCTCCTGCTGGATGCCGTCGGTGAGGGCAGGGTGGGCCTTGCGGAGCTTCGCGAGAGCGCTGATCTGCCGGTAGAGCGGTGCGCGCGTGTCGTAGGCGTCCTCGGCGTGGGTGCGGTCGGTGCCGATCAGGTCGTCGTCGAGGTAGTCGGCCGTACGGGAGGCGAACAGGCTCTGGCGGGCGTCCTTGTCGCCGCCGGCGCCGGTGAAGCCCTGCTCGTCGCCGTAGTAGACGACCGGGTTGCCGCGGCTGAGGAACATCAGCTCGTTGGCGAGCATGTCCTTCTTCAGCAGCTCCGCGTCGGAGGCCTTCGGGTTGTCCTGCGTCAGGAACGTCCCGAAGCGGCCCATGTCGTGGTTGCCGAGGAAGGTGACCTGCTCGTAGGCGTTGGCCTTGTCGGTCGTGTACTTGTAGTCGTCGCCGAAGACGGCCGCCAACTTCTTCGCGCTGCCGCCCTGCGAGGCGTACTGCCGTGCCGCCTCCTGGAAGGGGAAGTCGAGCGTGGCGTCCAGGCGGCCCCGGGTGACGTACGGGGCGGTGACGTTCGTGTCGGCGGAGTAGACCTCGCCGAACATGAAGAAGTCGTCCCGGCCCCTCTGGGCCGCGTAGGCGTCCAGGGCGGTGGCCCACTGGGTCCAGAACTCCATGTTGACGTGCTTCACGGTGTCGATCCGGAAGCCGTCGATGTCGAAGTCCTTCACCCACCGCTGGTAGATCTTCTCCATGCCGTCGACGACCTCGGGACGCTCGGTCCACAGGTCGTCGAGCCCGGAGAAGTCGCCGTACTCGGCGGACTCGCCGGCGAAGGTGGAGTCGCCCCGGTTGTGGTACATCTCCGGGTCGTTGAGCCAGGACGGGACCTTGACCCGCTTCTTGGCGTCCGGCACGACGGGGGTGCGCGGGAAGGAACCGCCGTCCACGCGCGGGAACTTCCGGGAGCCGTCGGCGTAGTCGGCGTCGTCGAAGGGCTCGCCGTCCTTCGTCAGGTACGGGAAGGCGCCCTTGGAGAGGTAGCCGTAGGACTTCTCCTCGTAGTCGACGACGTCGGCGGTGTGGTTGGTGATGACGTCGAAGAAGACCTTCATGCCCTTGGCGTGGGCCTTGTCGATGAGGTTCTCGAGGTCGTCGTTGGTGCCGAAGTGCGGGTCGACCTGGGTGAAGTCGGTGATCCAGTAGCCGTGGTAGCCGGCGGAGGCGTCCTTGCCGGTGCCCTGCACGGGCTGGTTCTTGAAGAGGGGCGCCATCCAGATGGCGGTGGTGCCGAGCCCCTTGATGTAGTCGAGCCTCTTCGTCAGGCCCTTGAGGTCGCCGCCCTGGTAGAAGCCCTTGTCGGTGGGGTCGTACCCGGTACTGAGGCGCGAACCGGTCAGTCCGCCGCGGTCGTTCCCGGTGTCGCCGTTGGCGAAGCGGTCCGGCAGGACGAAGTAGAACTGCTCGCGGGTCAGGTCGTGCCGCGCGGGCGACTCGGCGAGCTTCGCGTCCGAGGGCGGCGCGGGCGGGGTCGCGGCACGGGCGGCGACCGGCTGCACCAGGGTCGCGGCGAGCGCGGCCACGGTGACGGCGGCGACGCGTCCGCCCCGCGCGGTGCGGCGCCCCGGGGGCGCGGGCCATCTGGGTATCAAGGCGTGAACTCCTCGCGCTTACGGCTCATTGGGTCCGACCCCACGCCACGGCGACGGCCTGTTTCGGCCACGTCACCGGAGCGTCGGCGTGACCGTATCGCCGTTGAAAGCCTTACAGCAAGGGTTGTGAAAGTAACGGTAAGGACTTTCACGAGGGCGCGGGCCGTGCCGCCGTCCCGTGAACGGCGGCACGGCCCGCACGCGTTCAGCAGGACGACTTGCCGGCGTAGACCGCGAGGGCCGTGTTCGAGCCCAGGGTGGCGGTCAGCTGCCCGGAACCGTTCACGGTCACCGTGGTGTTGTTCTGGACGTTGCAGTACGTACCCGCGGCCAGGGAGGTCTGGTAGGTGCGGGTCAGGGGGCCGGACTCGTGGTTGACGGCCACGAAGCCCTTGCCGCCCCGGCCGAAGGCGATGGCGTCGCCTCCGTTGTCCCACCAGTTGGTGACCGCCTGGCCGCGGGTCGCGTTGCGGAAGGCGACCATGGACTTGATCTCCGGCCAGTTGTGCTGGCACTTCCAGCCGCTCTGCCAGCAGGCGCTCACCTGGCCGCCGTTCGGCGGTCCGGCGTCGTGGTCGGAGAACTCGTACCCGGAGTTGATGTCCGGGGCGCCGTAGGGCCAGGCCAGCATGAAGACGTTGGCCAGGGTGTAGGTGGCGCCGTCCTTGTAGCTGAGCGTGGAGCCGTTGCGTTCGGTGTCGTGGTTGTCGACGAAGACGCCGGAGACGGAGCCGTTCAGGTAGCCCCAGCCCTCGCCGTAGTTCTTCAGGTAGGCGAGGTTCTCGTTGTGGAAGACCCGCTTGAGGTCGTAGGCGTACCGGAATTCCTGGACGTCGCCGTTGCCCGTGTACTCGGCGGGCTGGACGGCCTCGCCGGCGCCGTGGATGACCTCCTGCTTCCAGTACGCGCCGGGGTTGCTCAGCCGGGACTTGATGGCGGCCAGGTCGGCGGCCGGCATGTGTTTGGCGGCGTCGATGCGGAAGCCGTCCACGCCGAGGGAGAGCAGGTCGTTCATGTACCCGGCGATGGTCCTGCGGACGTACTCCTCGCCGGTGTCGAGGTCGGCCAGGCCGACCAGTTCGCAGTTCTGGACGTTCCCGCGGTCCTGGTAGTTGGTGATCTGCGAGGTGCAGTTGTCGAAGTCGTACGAGGAGTACAGGCCGGGGTAGTCGTACTTCGTGTACGACGAACCGCCGGTGCCGGTGCCGCTGCCGGCGGACATGTGGTTGATGACCGTGTCGGCGACGACCTTGACGCCGGCCGCGTGACACGTGTCGACCATGTTCTTGAACGCGGCGCGGTCACCGAGCCGGCCGGCGATCCGGTAGCTGACGGGCTGGTACGACGTCCACCACTGCGCGCCCCGTATGTGCTCGGCGGGCGGGGAGACCTGGACGTACCCGTATCCGGCGGGGCCGAGGGTGGTGGTGCACTCGCGGGCGACGGAGGCGAAGTTCCACTCGAAGAGGACGGCGGTGACGTCCTTGCCGCCCGGCGGGGAGGCCTGCGCGCCGGTCGGGGTCATGACAACCGAGGCTGCCGCGAGTGCGGCGGCCACGGCGAGGGTTCTGCGTGCCATGTGGGGCTTCCTTCTTCATCGAAGGGTGTGGGGATGCCGCCCGGGTCGCATGAAGCTTCTTGCAGAAATCTTCAGCAACCTTGCGGCACCGCAGATGGTAGAGGCCCGCCGCCCGAAAGGGCAGCGGGCCGTACCAACTTCAATGAAAAAGTTGCGGGACGGACGTCAGCCCGTGGTCCACCACACCGTGGTGTCGGCGGGCACCGTCGCCTCGCCGGCCGTCTCCTCCACCTCACCGCTGGCGAGCAGGACGCGACCGTACACGGGGGTGGTCACCGGCTCCCCCGTGGTGTTGGCGACGCACACGAACTCCCCGCGCCGGAAGGCGAGGACGCCCTCGGGGGCCCGCAGCCACTCCACCGCGTCGCCCGCGCCCAGGTCGGCGTGGTCCCGGCGCGCCGCGAGCGCGGACCGGTACAGCTCCAGGGTCGAGCCGGGGTCGCCGGTCTGCGCCTCGACGCTCAGCCCGCCCCACTCCGCCGGCTGCGGCAGCCAGCTGCCGCCGTCGCCGAAGCCGTACGAGGAGCCCTCACGGGTCCACGGGATCGGCACCCGGCAGCCGTCGCGGAAGCCGTCCTGGCCGGCGCCCCGGAAGTACGCCGGGTCCTGGCGCACCTCGTCGGGGAGGTCCACGACGTCCGGCAGGCCGAGCTCCTCGCCCTGGTAGACGTAGGCCGAACCGGGCAGCGCCAGCATCAGCAGGGTGGCGGCGCGGGCGCGGCGCAGGCCCAGCTCGCGGTCGCCGGCCAGGCGGATCTGGGTGCCGAGGCCGGCCGGGTTGGCGAAGCGGGTGGCGTGCCGGGTGACGTCGTGGTTGGACAGCACCCAGGTGGCGGGGGCACCGACCGGGCGCATGGCGTCCAGCGTGCGGTCGATGACCGTGCGCAGCTCCTCGGCGTCCCAGTGGGTGCCCAGGTACTGGAAGTTGAACGCCTGGTGCAGTTCGTCGGGGCGGACGTAGTTGGCGGTGCGCTCGACGGTCGGGGTCCAGGCCTCCGCGACGAAGATGCGCTCGCCCGAGTACTCGTCGAGGATGAGCCGCCACTGGCGGTAGATGTCGTGCACGCCGTCCTGGTCGAAGAACGGCATGACATCGTTGCCCAGCAGCTTCAGCTGCTCATGGGATCCAAGGTCGGGAAGGCCTTCCGCCTTGACCATGCCGTGGGCGACGTCGATGCGGAAGCCGTCCACGCCCATGTCCAGCCAGAACCGCAGGATGGAGCGGAACTCGTCGCCGACGGCCGGGTGCTCCCAGTTGAAGTCGGGCTGCTCGGGCGCGAACAGGTGCAGGTACCACTCGCCGGGGGTGCCGTCGGGCTCGGTGACCCGGGTCCAGGCAGGACCGCCGAAGATCGACTCCCAGTCGTTGGGCGGCAGTTCGCCGTTCGCGCCCTTGCCGGGACGGAAGTGGTAGCGGTCGCGCGAGGGCGAGCCGGGGCCCTCGGCGAGGGCGCGCTTGAACCACTCGTGCTGGTCGGAGGAGTGGTTCGGGACCAGGTCGACGATGATCCGCAGGCCCAGCCCGTGGGCGTCGCGGATCAGCGCGTCGGCGTCGAGGAGGGTGCCGAACATGGGGTCGACGGCGCGGTAGTCGGCGACGTCGTAGCCGGCGTCGGCCTGCGGCGAGGCGTAGAAGGGGCTGAGCCACACGGCGTCCACACCGAGGTCGCGCAGGTACGGCAGGCGGGAGCGGATGCCCTCCAGGTCGCCCATGCCGTCGCCGTTGCTGTCGGCGAAGCTGCGCGGGTACACCTGGTAGATCACCGCGTCCCGCCACCAGTCGCGGCGCCGGGTGACGGTGGCGACGGCCGCGTCGGTGGTGGGGGTCGGGGCCGGGGCGGCGGAGTGCTGCTGGCTCATGTCGTCCTTGATACGAGTGCGGTCGGGGAGACGAGTGGGGGTGCGCGGCGGGAGACGAGGCGGCCGCGGTGACGGCGGGGTCCGGGGTCCCCCCGCTCGAGCGAAGCCGAGAGTGGGGGAGGACACCGCGGCCGCCTACCCGCGCGCGGCAGGCGCGCGCGGGAGTCGTCGCACGAAGGGGGTCAGCCCTTCGTGCCGCCGGCGGTGAGGCCGGTGACCAGGTTCTTCTGCACGAGGTAGAAGAACGCGGAGACCGGTATCGCGATCAGGACCGCGGTGGCGGCCATGAGGTTGCGCTGTGCGTCGTGCTCGCTGACGAAGCTCTGCAGACCGACGGCGAGCGTGTACTTCTCGTCGTCGAGCATGAACGTCGTGGCGAAGGCGACCTCGCCGAACGCGGTGATGAAGCTGTAGAACGCGGCGACCGCCAGTCCGGGCTTGGCGAGCGGCAGGATCAGCCGCGCGAACGTGCCGAAGGGGGTCAGCCCGTCGACGCGTCCCGCCTCGTCGATCTCGAACGGGATGGTGTCGAAGTAGCCCTTCATCAGCCAGGCGCAGTACGGCACCGCCGTCGAGCAGTAGACGAGGACGAGTCCAGGGTAACTGTCGATGAGCTGCAGGTCCGAGAGGATCTGGTACATCGGGACCATCAGGACGGCCACCGGGAACATCTGGGTGAGCAGGAGCACCCACATGAACTTCCGGTAGCCCGGGAAGCGCATGCGGGAGACCGCGTAGCCGGTGGTGGCGGCGACCAGGACGCCGATGACCGTGGTGCCGAGCGAGACGATCAGCGAGCTCTTCAGCCAGTGGAAGAAGTTCGTGTTCTGCAGGACGAACGAGTAGTTGTCCAGCGTCATCTTGCCCCAGATGCCGCCGGGACGCAGGTAGTCGTCCTTGTCGGGGCCGAGGGAGAGGAAGACCAGCCAGGCGACCGGGAACAGCGCGATCAGACTGGCCACGGTCAGCACGCCGTGCGTGGTGAGGCGGGCCAGCGGGCTGCTCTCGCCGCGCCGGCGCGACCCGCGGGCCGGGGCCCCGTCGTCGGCAGGCCGGTCCGCCGGAGCAGTGGGGGTGACGGTGGAGGTGCTCATGGGGACTCCTGCCTCAGATCGCGAGCTGCTGCTCATTGCGGTTCAGCCAGCGGCGGTAGAAGGAGGTGAAGACGACGAGGATGGCCAGCAGCAGCATGCCGTAGGCCGCGGACTCGGCGAACTCGCGCGGCTGCTGTCCGAAGCCGAGCTGGTAGGCCCAGGTCACGAGGATCTGTGCCTCCGGGGCGGTGTTGCCGAACAGCAGGAAGATCACGGCGAACTGGTTGAAGGTCCAGATGATGCCGAGCAGGACCACGGTGGAGCTGACCGAGCGCAGGCCGGGCAGGGTGACGTGGCGGAACCGCTGCCAGGCGTTCGCGCCGTCCATCTCGGCCGCCTCGTACAGGCTGGCGTCGATGGACTGCAGCCCGCCGAGCAGGGAGATCATCATGAAGGGCACACCGCACCAGGTGTTGACCGTGATGGCGGCGACGCGCTGCCAGAAGGTGTCCTCCAGCCACGCCGGGGTCGGCAGCCCGAGGGAGTCCAGGGCGGTGTTGATGATGCCGGCGTCGGCGAGCATGAAGCGCCAGCCGAAGACGGTGACGAAGGTCGGCACGGCCCACGGCAGGATCAGGACCAGCCGGTAGAGGGTGCGCCCGCGCAGCTTCTGGTTGAGCAGCAGGGCGAGGCCCAGGCCGATGCCGTAGTGCAGGGCGACACAGGCGGCCGTCCACACGATCGTCCAGATGAAGTGCGACCAGAAGCGGTCGTAGGCCGTCTCGCCCCACAGGATGTCGGCGTAGTTGTCGATGCCGATGAACTCGTAGGTGGCCTCGATCTCGTTGACGCCGATGGTGCGGGCCGAGTTCAGGCTGTCCGCGTCGGTGAGGGTGAGGTAGAAGCCGTACGCCAGGGGGTACAGCACGATGACGCCGAGCACCAGGACCACCGGCGCGATCATGGCGTAGGCGTACCAGTGCTTCTGGAAACTGCGCTTCAGGCGGCCGGCCGGGCCGGGGCGGGGCGCGCGGTCACCGCGGCGCTTGCCGGTCGCGCGGTCGATGGCGACTGTCATGGTTCGGCACCTTCTGGATGATCAAGGAGTACGGCACACGGGCCGGCGGCCGCCGGACCCTCCCCTCCTGGAACCGGGTCCGGCGGCCGCACGGGATTACTTGCTGAAGTCCGGCACCAGCTTGACGAACGCGGTCTCCACGTCGCCCAGGCCCTTGTCCAGGGACTCCTTGCCGCTCGCGATCTGCGGGAGCTCGTCGTCCAGCGGACCCCACAGCGAGCTGTACTCGGGCAGGGCCGGGCGCGGCTGGGCGGCGGAGAGGACCGTCTGGTAGCCGGCGATGCCCGGGTCGGCCTTGACCTTGTCGGTGTAGGCGTCGTCACGCGTGGGCAGCGTGGAGTTCTTCAGCGCGATGGTCTCCTGCGCCTTGGCCGAGGTCATGAAGTTCACGAACTTCAGCGCGGCCTCCTGCTTCTCCTTGGTGGAGCCGGCGTAGACGGAGAGGTTGTGGCCGCCGGTCGGGGCGCCCGCCTTGCCGGCGGAGCCGGCCGGGACGGTGGCGATGCCGAGGTTGTTCCTGTCCTTGAAGGCGGAGCCCTTGTAGAAGTTGGTGATCTCCCACGGGCCCTGGATGATCGAGGCGACCTTGCCGTTGACGAACGCGTCCTGGATGTGGGCGTAGGCGTCGGCGGTGACGTCGGCCTTGTGCAGGCCCTTGCCCTCGAAGAGGTCCAGCCAGGTGCCGTACGCCTTCTCGGCCTCGGCGGACTTGACGGTGATCTTCTTGGCGTCGGCGTCGACCATGTCGGTGCCCTCGCCGTACAGGAACGGCTGGGCGTAGTAGCCGGCGGTGGAGCCCCAGTAGCCGTCGACGCCGGTCTTGTCCTTGATCGTGGCGGCGGCCTTCTTCAGGTCGTCCCAGGTCTTGGGGGCCTCGACGCCGGCCTTCTCGAACAGGGCCTTGTTGTAGACGAAGGCGAGGGTGTCCGTGGTGAAGGGGACGCCGTAGGTCTTGCCCTCGTACTTGGCCTGCTCGATCAGGTTGGGCTTGAACTTGTCCTGCTCGGCGAGGGCCTCGGTGCCGTCCAGCGGCAGGAAGAAGCCCTTCTTGGCGAAGGCGGGGGTCCAGCCGACCTCGGAGCGCAGCACGTCGGGGGCGCCCTTGGAACCGGCGGCGGTGTCGAACTTGTTCTGCGCCTGGTCGAAGGGGACGTTGACGAAGTTGACCTTGATGTCCTTGTTGGCGGCCTCGAACTCCTTGACCAGGGCCTTGTAGGTCGGCGCCTCGTTGGTCGCGTTGGAGGTGTCCCACCAGGTGATGGTGACCGGGCCGCCGGCCTCGTCTCCGCTGTCGCCGTCTCCGCCGCAGGCCGTCGCCGCGAGGGCGAGGGACGCCACCAGCGCGGTGGCCGCTATGCCACGCCGCATGAGTTCTCCTTGAGGGTTAAGCCCGTGAGTGCAGGTACGGCCCCGTCTGCCGTCCTGCGAAACGTGCCGACTGCGCCGATGGAGCCGCCGGGCGACGTGAACGTAACAGCGATGGAACCGTTTCGAAAGACCTTGCAGAAAACTTTTGCAAGCGACGCCGACAGTTATGCTGCCGTGACCTGTTCTCGACCGCGCGGCGACCCGGGTTTCCGCCCGTACGACAGGGCTTCGGACTGTTGTGCAAGACTCTGCAAGCACTTGCCATCCGCTTCCGCCGGGAGAATCATCCCTTGCGGACCGGACGCCGACCACGACTTGAGGGATCGCGATGACCCAGCAGCCCGCAGCGGGCCGTTCGACGGCGCGCACCAGGCGTCCCGTCGGTGTGCAAGGGGAGAACCGGCAGCTACAGTCCGGTCCTGTGACCACACGCCTCGCCGACATCGCTGCTCAGGCGGGGGTGAGCGAGGCGACCGTCAGCCGGGTCCTGAACGGGAAGCCGGGCGTCGCCGCCACCACCCGCCAGTCCGTGCTCGCCGCCCTCGACGTCCTCGGCTACGAGCGCCCGGTGCGGCTGCGGCAGCGCAGCGAGGGCCTGGTCGGGCTGATCACCCCCGAGCTGGAGAACCCGATCTTCCCGGCGCTGGCCCAGGTCATCGGGCAGGCGCTGACCCGCCAGGGCTACACGCCGGTGCTCGCCACCCAGACCCCGGGCGGGTCGACGGAGGACGAGCTCACCGAGATGCTCGTGGACCGCGGGGTGGCCGGCATCATCTACGTCTCCGGACTGCACGCCGACACCACCGCCGACACGCAGCGCTACGACCGGCTGCGGGCGCAGGGCGTGCCGTTCGTGCTGGTCGACGGTTTCTCGCCGAAGGTGCAGGCGCCGTTCATCTCCCCCGACGACCGGGCCGCGATGGCGCTCGCCGTCACCCACCTCGCCTCCCTGGGCCACACCCGGATCGGGCTGGCGCTCGGGCCGAAGCGGTTCGTACCGGTGCAGCGCAAGATCGAGGGCTTCGTGCGCGCCGTGCAGGAGCAACTGGGGCTGAGCGCCGAGACGGTCGAGACGGAGCTGATCCAGCACTCGCTGTACACGCTGGAGGGCGGCCAGGCGGCCGCGACCGCGCTGATGGACCGCGACTGCACGGCGGTGGTGTGCGCGAGCGACATGATGGCGCTGGGCGCGATACGGGCGGCCCGGCAGCGGGGCCTGGACGTGCCGAAGGACATCTCGGTGGTCGGCTTCGACGACTCCCCGCTGATCGCCTTCACCGACCCGCCGCTGACCACGGTCCGCAAGCCGGTCCCGGCGATGGGCCAGGCCGCGGTGCGCACGCTGCTGGAGGAGATCGGCGGAACGCCCGCGCCGCACAGCGAGTTCGTGTTCATGCCGGAACTGGTGGTGCGCGGTTCGACCGCTTCGGCCCCGGGTGACCGGAATCGTCCCTAGGGCGGAGGAGGCGGACCCCTGCGCACTACCGCGGCAGGAGGGCGCGGGCCTGCGCCCGGAGGAGAACGTGCGGGTCCGGCCCGACCGGGGGAGGATCTGACGGAGGGGTCCTTTCTGGCAGACTCTGGCCTATGGGTGACACGACGGTGACAACGCTGGAAGGCCGGCACGAGGCCGCAGCGCACCCCGTCGCACAGGAGGCGGGGCCACGTCGCCTGCGCCGTCTGCGCGCCCCGCGCCGGCCCCGGCTGTGGTTCGAGATCCTGCTCATCGGGGTGAGTTACTGGACGTACTCGCTCGTCCGCAACGCCGTGCCCGAGCAGCGGGCCGAGGCCCTGCGCAACGCCGACTGGATCTGGCGGCTGGAGGACCGACTGGGCCTCGCCGTCGAGGAGTCCGTCAACCACGCCGTGAACTCGGTGACTTGGCTCATCGTCGGCATGAACTACTACTACGCCACCCTGCATTTCGTGGTGACGCTGGGTGTCCTGGTGTGGCTCTACCGTGGCCATCCCGGCCGGTACGCGGCGACCCGCACGGTCCTCTTCGCCACCACCGGCATCGCCCTCGTCGGCTACTACCTGTACCCGCTCGCCCCGCCCCGGCTGATGAACGGCCGGGATTTCATCGACACCGTGATGGTCCACCAGACCTGGGGGTCGATGGCCTCCGGCGACCTGAAGAACATGTCCAACCAGTACGCGGCGATGCCCTCGATGCACATCGGCTGGTCGGTCTGGTCCGGTCTGACGCTCTTCGCGCTGGCCACCGTCCCGTGGGTGCGGGTGCTGGGCCTGCTGTACCCGGTGGGCACGCTGGTGGTCATCGTCGCCACCGCCAACCACTTCTGGCTGGACGCGGTGGGCGGCGTGGTCTGCCTGGCCTTCGGCTACGGCGTCGCCCTGCTCTGGTACGGCCGCCGGCCGTACGCCCTGCCGAGGACGGTACCGGGCCGGGAGGAACGGCCGCCGGAGCGGATCGCGGTGCCCAAGCAGGGCTGAGCCGAGCGGGGTTGGGCGCAGCGGGGCCGAGGGGGGGGTCACGACCCCCCGTAGAACAGCTCCTCCATCACGCTCCGCGCCCGCCGTGCCGTCCGCCGGTACGCGTCGAGCATGTCGCCGACGTGGCCGGGGCCGTAGCCGAGGTAGCGGCCGACGGCGCCCAGTTCGCGGGGCTGTGTGGGGAAGGTGTCCCCCGCGCGGCCCTTGACCAGCATCACCGCGTTGCGCACCCGGGTGGCCAGCACCCAGGCCTCGTCGAGGGTGGAGGCGTCGTCCTCGGAGATCAGCCCGGCCGCGCGGGCGGCGGCCAGCGCCTGCCGCGTGCGGGTGGTGCGCAGGCCCGGTTCCCGCGCGGCGTGCCGCAGCTGGAGCAGCTGCACGGTCCACTCCACGTCGGACAGCCCGCCGGGCCCGAGCTTGGCGTGCAGCTTGGGGTCGGCGCCGCGCGGCAGCCGCTCGGACTCCATGCGGGCCTTCAGCCGGCGGATCTCGCGCACGGCCTCCTCGTCGAGTCCGGCGGCCGGGTAGCGCAGCGGGTCGATCAGCTCGGTGAAGCGGCGGCCCAGGTCCTCGTCCCCGGCGACGTGTTCGGCGCGCAGCAGCGCGTGCCGCTCCCACACCAGCGACCAGCGGCGGTAGTACGCCTCGTACGACGTGAGCGTGCGCACCATCGGGCCGGACCTGCCCTCCGGGCGCAGGTCGGCGTCGATGAGCAGCGGCGGGTCGGCGCTGGGGATCTGCAGCAGCCGGCGCATCTCGGCGACCACCTTGTTCGCGGCCTCGGCGGCCTCCCGCTCGTCGACGCCGTCGCGCGGTTCGTGGACGAACAGGACGTCCGCGTCGGAGCCGTAGCCCAGCTCGTGCCCGCCGAAGCGGCCCATGCCGATGATCGCGAAGCGGGTGGGCAGCATGTCGCCCCAGCCCTCGCGGACCACGGCGCGCAGCGTGCCGGCGAGGGTGGCGGCCGTCAGGTCGGAGACCGCGCCGCCCACCAGGTCCACCAGGGCGCCCTGGTCGGCCTCGGCGGGCTGGGACTCGGTGCCGTAGGAGCCGACGATGTCGGCGGCGGACGTGCGGAACAGCTCGCGGCGGCGCACCCCGCGGGCGGCCGTGACGCCCTGGACGGCGTTGTCGGCGCGGCGGACGGCGGCGAGGACCTCCTGCTCCAGCGAGGCCCGGGGGCGGGGGGTGAGTCCCCCGCCGTCCCCGTCGCCGAGCAGGGCCACCGCCTCGGGGGCGCGCATCAGCAGGTCGGGGGCGAGCCGGCCGGCGGACAGCACGCGGGCCAGGTTCTCGGCGGCGGCGCCCTCGTCGCGCAGCAGCCGCAGGTACCAGGGGGTCTTGCCGAGGGCGTCGGAGACCTTGCGGAAGTTCAGCAGGCCGGCGTCCGGGTCGGCGGAGTCCGCGAACCAGCCGAGCAGCACGGGCAGCAGGGTGCGCTGGATGGCGGCCTTGCGGGTGACGCCGGAGGCCAGCGCCTCCAGGTGGCGCAGCGCGGCGGCCGGATCGGCGTACCCGAGGGCCACCATGCGCTCCCGTGCGGCCTCGGCGCTGAGCCGGGCCTCGCCGGGGGCGAGCGCGGCGACGGCGTCCAGCAGCGGCCGGTAGAACAGCTTCTCGTGCAGCCGCCGTACGACGGAGGCGTGCCGTCTCCACTCGCGGGTCAGGGTGGTGACCGGGTCGGTGCGCAGGCCGAGGGAGCGGCCCAGGCGGCGCAGGTCGGTCTCGTCCTCGGGGACGAGGTGGGTGCGGCGCAGCCGGTGGAGCTGGATGCGGTGCTCCAGGGAGCGCAGGAAGCGGTAGGCGTCGTCGAGCTGGGCGGCGTCCGCGCGGCCGACGTAGCCGCCGGCGGCGAGGGCCTTCAGCGCGTCGAGGGTGGTGCCGCTGCGCAGGGAGGCGTCGGCGCGGCCGTGCACCAGCTGGAGCAGCTGCACCGCGAACTCGACGTCCCGCAGGCCGCCCGGACCGAGCTTGAGCTGGCGGTCGACCTCGGCGGCGGGGATGTTCTCCACCACCCGGCGGCGCATCTTCTGCACGTCGGCGACGAAGTTCTCCCGCTCGGCGGCCTGCCACACCAGCGGCTGGAGCGCGGCCACGTACTCCTCGCCGAGCGCCCGGTCGCCGGCCACCGGACGGGCCTTGAGCAGCGCCTGGAACTCCCAGGTCTTGGCCCAGCGCTGGTAGTAGGCGAGGTGCGAGGCGAGGGTGCGCACCAGCGGCCCGTTGCGGCCCTCGGGACGCAGGTTGGCGTCGACGGGCCAGATGGAGCCCTCGACGGTGGTCTCGGAGCAGATCCGCATCAGGTGCGAGGCGAGCCGGGTGGCGGCGCGCAGCGCCTTGTCCTCGTCGGCCCCGTCGGCCGCCTCGCCCACGAAGACGACGTCGACGTCGGAGACGTAGTTCAGCTCGTGTCCCCCGCACTTGCCCATCGCGATCACCGCGAGTCGGCACAGCGCGGCGTCCTCGGGCGCGTCGGCCCGGGCGAGGGCGAGGGCGGCGCGCAGGGTGGCGGTGGCCAGGTCGGCGAGCTCGGCGGCGGTCTGGGCGACCTCGATGGTGCCGCAGACGTCGCGGGCGGCGATGGACAGCAGGCAGCGCCGGTAGGCGACGCGCAGCGAGACCGGGTCGGCGGCGCCGGCGAGGCCCCGCTCGAACTCCTCGACGCCCGGGTGCAGGTCGCGCGGTTCGTAGGTGACCAGGGCCTGCCAGTCGCTCGGGTGCCGGGTCAGGTGGTCGGCGAGCGCCTCGGAGGCGCCGAGCACCCCGAGCAGCCGGTCCCGCAGCGGCTTGGCGGCTATCAGGGTGTCCAGCAGCTCCTGGCGGGCGGTGGCCCCGTCCTGCGCCTCCAGCAGCCGTACGAGACCGCGCAGCGCGAGGTCGGGGTCGGCGGTGGCGCCGAGGGCGTCCAGCAGCACGGGGTCGTTGCGCACGGGCGTCAGTCCGTCGCTGTCGAGCAGGTGCTCGGCGGCGGACGGATCGGTGAAGCCGTGCCGCAGCAGCCGCGTGAAGGTACTGCTCCTGCGCCCCGGCGCCGACGTCATCCCCGGCCTCCCTCGTGCCTCGTGCCTGTGCCCGGTGCACATGCCCCGGATCTGGGTCGTACGGCCACGAGCCTATCGGGAGTACGGGCCCGCGGCCCGGGGCGCGGTGACATGCCGTTGCCGGCGTTTCGGTGGCGCGGCGGGCGGTTTTCGGATTCGGTGGGAGGGAGCCCCTCGGCCGGAGCCGGTGGCGGTCCGGCCGTCGCCCGGCCGGCTGTCGACGAAGGAGTCGCCGTTCCATGGACATGACCCTCGAAGTGATCCCCCTCCCCGTGAGCGACATCGACCGCGCCAGGGACTTCTACCGGGACAAGGTCGGCTTCCACGTCGACATCGACCAGGAGGTCGTGCCGGGCATGCGCATCGTCCAGCTGACCCCGCCCGGCTCCGGCTGCTCGATCGCCCTCGGCGACACCCTGTGGAAGTCGACCCCCGGCCCCACCCCGCCCCCCGGCTCCTACCAGGGGCTGCAGCTCTGCGTCGCCGACATCGAGGCGGCCCGTGCGGAACTGACCGCCCGTGGCCTGGAGGTCTCCGAGCCGGTCCGGTACGCCGACTCCGACGGCGCCACCTTCATGTACTTCACGGACCCGGACGGCAACGGCTGGGCGGTCCAGGAGTACCGGCGGCGGGCGACGGAGCCGCTGCACAAGGCGCTGGGGGGACCGGCGCAGGGGTAGGGCCGCCGTCGCCGGTCGGAGGGCGTCGGGAAGGACCCGGAAGCAGGAGAGGCCGCCGCCCGCCGGACGCGGCGCCCAGAAGTCCCGGAGGCCTCCGGTGAGAGTGGCGTCCGTGTCGTGTCCGGCGGCGGGGGCGACGTCGACCGCGTCCACCGGGTCCGGCGACGCGCGGCGGGCCCGGACGGCCGGCGCGGCGTCCAGGGTCTCCGGCGCCGGCGGAGCCGGGACCAGCCGCGTCCGCCGGACGCGCCCGGTGAGGGAGCGAGGGACTCCACCGGCCGCCCCGCGCCCGGCGCGGCCGGTGGCCACCTGGTGCGTCTCCGTGAGCGCGAGTGGGCCGGCGACGGGGAAGCCGCACCGGTCCGCGACACACATTGCCCGCAAAGGGTGTCAAACCATGCCAAATGGCCACTCGGGGTGAGACGGACGGCCATGTGTGCGGTCCGGGACGCGCGTTCCGGCCCACGCCCGGTCACCGGACACGGGCCGTACGCACCCATCCGATGAGGAGAGGTCGCCGATGAGTGAGTCCGTACGAACCGGATCCGGGGGCACCGGAGACAAGGTCAAGGCAGAGACCTCCGCCACGGCCGGCCAGGCCAAGCAGGCCGCCGGACAGGTCGCGGGGACCGCGGCGGAACAGGCGCGGGCCGTCGTGGGTGAGGCGCGGCAGCAGGCCGGCACGGTCATCGAGGACCTGCGGGTCCGCGCGATCGACGAGGCGGACGGGCAGACGAAGCGGGCGGCCGGCACGCTGCGGCAGTGGGCGAACGACTTCTCCGGCCTGGCCGCGCACGCGGAGAAGGACTCGCCCGCCCGCAGCCTGGCGGCCCGCGCGGGCGACAAGGGGATGCGGGCGGCCGACTACCTGGAGCGGCAGGGGGTCGAAGGCCTCGTCGCCGACCTCCAGGGCTTCGCCCGGCGCCGCCCCGGCGCCTTCCTCGGCGGCGCGCTGCTGGCCGGACTGGCCGTCGGGCGCCTGGCGAAGGTGGCGCAGGCGTCCCGGACCGACGGGGACGGACAGCGACAGGTCACCGCCGCCCCGGCGACCGGGGCCCTGCCGGCCGCTCCCCCGCCGGGGACCGCACCGCCCACTCCGCCGGACCTCGGCACGTCGGGCCGCCCGTTCCCGGAGGTATGAGATGGCCACGCTGTCACCGCTGTCCCGGGCCCGCTCGGCCGAGCCGTACGGGGAGGAGCGGTCCGCGGGTGAGCTGCTGTCCCGGGTGACCTCCGACCTGCAGGTCCTCTTCCGCCAGGAGGTGGAGCTGGCCAAGGCCGAGGTCAAGGAGGAGGGCGCCAAGGCGGGCAAGGCGGCCGGGATGTACGGCGGCGCCGGCTTCGCCGGCTACCTGGTGCTGCTGTTCCTGTCGCTGGCGGCCATGTTCGGTCTGGCCAACGTGATGGACGCCGGCTGGGCCGCGCTGATCGTCGCCGCGCTGTGGGCCGTCGCCGCGGCCGTGCTGTACCGGAAGGGCCGCGCGAAGATGCGCACCGTCTCGCCGAAGCCCGAGAACACCGTCCAGACCCTGAAGGAGGACGCGGAATGGGCACGTCACCCGACCAAATGAGGGCCGAGATAGCGGCCACCCGCAACCAGCTGTCCGCGGACGTGGACCGTCTCGCCGACCGGGCCAGCCCGCGCCGCATGGCCCGCCGCCGCAAGGCGAGGATGCGGCGCACGGTGTCGGGCGTCCGTGACCGCGTCATGGGCACCGCGTCCCACACGGCACACGGCGTGGCGGACACCGCCCGGTCGGCGGCCGGCTCGGTGCAGTCGGCGGCGGGCTCGGCGGCCGGCTCCGTGCAGGAGGGCACCGGACGCGCGGCCGACACGGCGCGCGAGGCCGCCGGCCAGGCGGGAGAGGCCATCCAGCAGACGCCCGAGATGGCCCGCCGCCAGACGCAGGGCAACCCGATCGCCGCCGGCCTGGTCGCCTTCGGCGTCGGCCTGCTGGCCGCCTCGATGGTGCCCGCCTCCGAGAAGGAGCAGCAGAAGGCGTCCGAGCTGATGGAGCGCGGCGCCGAGGCGCTGGAGCCGGTCAGGCAGGCCGCCGGCGAGTCCGCGCAGCACCTGAAGGAGGGCGCCAAGGAGACCGCGCAGAGCGCGGCCGCCGAGGTGAAGGACACCGCGCAGCAGGCGGCCCGCGCCACCCAGGACGAGGCCCGCGGCCAGGCCGGCCAGGTCACCGACCAGGCCAAGGACTCCGGCCGCAGCCTCAAGGACGAGGCCAAGAGGCGCACCGGCCCCGCCTGAGACCGGGCGCCGGCCCGGTCAGCGGGTGAGGATCAGGAACAGGATGACGGTCGCCACCGCGCTGATGAGCAGTGACCCGACGCAGCCGACCCGATTGCTGAAGAAGAAGAACATGCCCGCCGGGTACCCCGCGCCGCCGCCCCCAACGGGCGCGGCGGCCCCCGTCCGTCCCTCGTGGCGGCGGCGTGGGCCCCGGTTCCGTGGCACGGCACGCCGGCCGAGGCCGGGGGCCGCCGTGAGGACGGCCCCCGGTGCGCGTCAGCCGGCGTACGTCTCGAACTCGGCGATCCTCGGGGTGCCCGAGGCGCTGGTGATCTCGAGGGTGATCTTCTTCAGGGAGGTCGCGGAGAAGCCGATGACGCCCGCTCCGCTGCCGGAGGCCAGGACGGCCCCCGTGTCGTGGTTGACGAGCCGGTAGGCGTTGATGGTGCCCGAGCCCGACGCCTGCCGGATGTTGACCTTGGACACCTTGGTGGCGGAGCCCCACTTCACCGAGACGGAGCCGGTCGAGCCGGACGGCGACCAGTACGTGCTCGTGCTGCCGTCGACGACGTTGCCGTAGCTCGTCCCGGAGGCCTTGGAGGAACCGTCGGCGCCCGCGCCGAGGCTGAGGTTGGTACCGGTGGGCGGGTCAGTGGGGTCCGGGTCCGTCGGGTCCGGGTCCGGGTCGGTCGGGCCGGGGTCGGTCGGGTCGGGGTTCTGCGGGGTGCAGCTGCCGTCCGAGACCTTCAGGCCCTTGTTGGCGCCCGCCGTCTGGCCCACCACGCCCGGCACGCAGGTGGCCGCGTCGAGGGTGTAGGCGTACGGAATGCCGACCGACGTGTTCGACGTCGGGTTCGGACCGGCCGGGTTGGTGTCGCCGCTGCGCGAGGACCAGGTCACGTTGTCGAAGATGTTGCCGCTGACCTGCCAGTAGCCGGCCGCGTCGGTGTAGAACGTGCCGAGGACGTCCTTGGAGTCCTCGAAGTAGTTGTTGTCCACCTTGGCGCGGGCGCCGGCGCGGGAGTTGATCCCGGACTCGTTCAGGTTCCTGTAGTGGTTGTTGTAGATGTGCGCGATGCCGCCGCGCAGCAGGGGCGTGCGGGAGTCGATGTTCTCGTACAGGTTGTGGTGGAACGTGACGTACCCGTTCGAGGTGTCGCTCTCGCTGGAGCCGATGAGGCCGCCGCGGCCGGAGTTGCGCAGGACGCTGTAGGACAGCGTCACGTACTGGGTGTTGTCCTTCATGTCGAAGAGGCCGTCGTAGCCCTCCGACTCCCCGCCGGACGCCTCCAGCGTGGTGTGGTCGACCCAGACGTTGCGGACATCGCTTTCCATGCCGATGGCGTCCCCGCCGTTCGACGTGGGCGAGCCCGACTTCTTGACGTTCCGGATCGTCACGTTCTGGATGATGATGTTGCTGGACTCCCGGATGTGGATGCCCAGTTGGTCGAAGACGGCGCCGTTGCCGACACCGACGATCGTGACGTTGCTGATCTGCTTGAGCTCGATCCTGTCGGCGGCGGTGCTGCAACTGCCGCCCGACACCTTGGTGGTGTTGCCGTGGTTGATGGTGCCCTCGACCTGGATGGTGATCGGGGTGGAGCTGCTGGCCCGGCCGCACAGGGCCTGGTGGATCGCGGTGCCGGTGGTGGCGCGGACCGTCTGGCCGCCCGCGCCGCCGGTGGTCCCGCCGTTCTGGGTGGCGTAGCCGGTGACGCCACCGGTGGCGGCGGACGCCGAGGACGTGGACAGGGCCACGCCGGTCGCCGCCGCGAGGGCTCCCGTGGCCAGTAACGCGGAGAGCCGCACTGCGACTGTTCGTCTCATTCTCGTCTCGCCTTTCGCTCTCGGGTGCCGGGCGTTCCGCACCGAGCCGTCTTATGTCATGGGCATGTCAGTACTGCCGATGAGGGGGGCGGGGGTGGGCCGGCCCATCGGCGAGAAAGCGCTTTCTTGATGTCTGCCGCGACAGTAGGGCCACATCCGAGGGACTGGCAAGGTTCCGCGCAGTTACGGAAGGACTGCTTCCACTTCCTGGAGACGGGTGCGCGCCCTCTAGGACGTGATCTGTCCTAGATGGCTTCTAGCGTGGTCCTCGACCGCGGAACAGGACGACGGAAGGCGGAGACCATGACCGTGAACGAGCCGGCCACCAGCGACGCTGTCGAGGCCCCGGCGGTGAGCGGTGAGCGCGCCGACCTGCTGGAGACGCTCGCCAAGCACCGGCACTTCCTGCGCTTCACCACCCGTGACCTCACCGACGAGCAGGCCGGACTGCGGACCACCGCCGGCGAGCTCTGCCTGGGCGGCCTGATCAAGCACGTCGCCTCGGTCGAGCGGGGCTGGGTCGACTTCATCCTGAACGGCCCCTCCGCGATGCCGGACTTCACGGCCATGACCGAGGAGGACTGGGCCCGGCGGGCCGACGAGTTCCGGATGCTGCCCGGTGAGACGCTGGCCGGCGTGCTGGCCGACTACGCCGGCGTGGCCGCCCGGACCGACGACCTGGTCGCGGCGCTGCCCGACCTCGACGCCTCGTGGCCCCTGCCGAAGGCCCCGTGGTTCGAGGGCGACGTGCGCTGGACGGCCCGCAGGACGCTGCTGCACATCATCGCCGAGACCGCCCAGCACGCGGGCCACGCCGACATCGTCCGCGAATCGCTGGACGGCGCGAAGAGCATGGGCTGACGGGGGCCGCGCGCCCGAGCGCCGGCGCCGCCCCTTCGAAGGCGCCCGGGGCCGGTGAGTGGGCCAGGGGGCCGACGGTTCGTGACCGTCGGCCCCCTGGCCGTCACGGCGGGAAACCCGCTCCGGCCCGCGCCTACAGCACCGGCAGGTTCTTGCGGAGTTCGAAGGCGGTGACCTCGCTGCGGTACTCCTCCCACTCCTGGCGCTTGTTGCGCAGGAAGAAGTCGAAGACGTGCTCGCCGAGGGTCTCGGCGACCAGGTCGCTGCGCTCCATCAGGGTCAGGGCCTCGCCCAGGTTCTGCGGCAGGGGCTCGATGCCCAGCGCACGGCGCTCCGCGTCGGACAGGGCCCACACGTCGTCCTCGGCGCCCGGCGGGAGCTCGTAGCCCTCCTCGATGCCCTTCAGGCCCGCGGCCAGCAGGACGGCGTAGGTCAGGTACGGGTTGGCGCCGGAGTCGATGGAGCGGACCTCCACGCGCGCCGAGCCGGTCTTGCCGGGCTTGTACATGGGCACGCGGACCAGCGCCGAGCGGTTGTTGTGGCCCCAGCAGATGTACGAGGGGGCCTCGCCGCCGGCGCCGGCCGTGCGTTCCGTGCCGCCCCAGATGCGCTTGTAGGAGTTGACCCACTGGTTGGTGACCGCGGAGATCTCCGCGGCGTGCCGCAGCAGGCCCGCGATGAAGGAGCGGCCGACCTTGGAGAGCTGGTACTCGGCGCCGGACTCGTAGAACGCGTTGCGGTCGCCCTCGAAGAGGGAGAGGTGGGTGTGCATGCCGGAGCCCGGATACTCGGAGAAGGGCTTGGGCATGAAGGTCGCCTGCACCCCCTGCTCCAGCGCCACCTGCTTCATGACCAGGCGGAACGTCATGACGTTGTCCGCCGTGGAGAGCGCGTCCGCGTAGCGCAGGTCGATCTCCTGCTGGCCGGGGGCGCCCTCGTGGTGGGAGAACTCCACCGAGATGCCCATCGACTCCAGCATGGTGATCGCCTGGCGGCGGAAGTCCATGCCGACGTTCTGCGGGGTGTGGTCGAAGTAGCCGGAGTTGTCCGCGGGGGTCGGGCGGCTGCCGTCCAGCGGCTTGTCCTTCAGCAGGAAGAACTCGATCTCCGGGTGGGTGTAGAAGGTGAAGCCCAGGTCGGAGGTGCGGGCCAGGGCGCGCTTGAGGACGTAGCGCGGGTCGGCGAAGGACGGGGAGCCGTCCGGCATCAGGATGTCGCAGAACATGCGGGCCGTGCCGGGGGCCTCGGCGCGCCAGGGGAGGATCTGGAACGTCGACGGGTCCGGCTTGGCGATCATGTCGGACTCGTACACCCGGGCGAACCCCTCGATGGCGGAGCCGTCGAAGCCGATCCCCTCGTCGAACGCCTGCTCCAGCTCGGCGGGGGCGACGGCCACGGACTTGAGGAAGCCCAGCACGTCGGTGAACCACAGGCGCACGAACCGGATGTCGCGCTCCTCCAACGTCCGGATCACGAACTCCTGCTGCTTGTCCATCTTCCGCTTCCCCATCCTCACCGGTCAGGCCGCCCGTCCGCTCCCACGCCCCGGGGAGACCGCCGGGCGGTGCGAGCATCCCACCACATCAGCGTTTCACACGCGTTGCCGACCTCGATCGGCCGGCTTGCCGCGGCGCCGACGCCCCGCACACGACAGATGTACCGCTCCGGGACCCATCCTGCCCGTTCGGGCCGGCATCCGTAACGGGCGGCTCACGGCCTCGGGGAGATGCCCAGCAGGAGGGGGCCCGTGGGGCTCGCGACGATGTCCGCCACCGTGACCGGGTCCAGCGAGGCGAAGAACGCCTCCTGGGCCCGGCGCAGGGCGCCGCGCAGTCGGCAGGCCGGGCTCAGCGGGCAGGGGGAGGAGGAGGCGGTGCCCTCGCAGTCGACGACGTCGCCCTCCCCCTCGAAGGACCGCACCAGGGCGCCCACCGAGGCGGTGCGGCCCTCCTCCGTGAGCGCGAGGCCGCCTCCCCTGCCGCGCCGGGCCGTGAGCAGGCCCATGCGCTGCAGTTCCGCGACGACCTTCGCGGCGTGGGTGTACGGCACGTCCATGGCCGCCGCGACGTCGCGTGTCGTCGGGTGGGAGTCGCCGGCCACCGCGAGGCGCATGAGGACCCGGAGGGCCAGGTCGGTGGAGCGGAGGAGCCTCATACCACGCAGCGTAAATAATGCGAATCCAGGGTTCAAATTATCCGGCGTGGAGGATGTGCGCGGAGGTCGTGCGGAGGGGCACAGGGCCGGTTTCCCGCGCCCCCTGGGGCTCGCCCCGCCTCCCTATTACGATCAGCTGATCCGTTCGTCCCACTCCTCCTCTCCCGAAGGACACTCCCATGGGCTCCGCCAAGAAGAGCAGCGCGGCACGTTCGGCACGCATAGAGGAGATGCGGCGCGCCGAGCAGGCCCGCGAGCGCCGCAACCGGCTCCTCGTCATCGCCGCCGGTGTGGTGGTCGTCGCCGGGCTCGTCGCCGGCAGCGTGGTGCTCGTCCAGTCGCAGTCGGACGACGACGGCGGCGCGGCCGCCGACTCCAAGAACTCGGGCAGCTTCGTCACGGACGCCGACGGCGTGCGGAAGTGGCAGGGCGAGCTGGGGCGCAACCACGTGACCAAGGCGGTGGACTACCCCGTCTCGCCCCCGGTCGGCGGCGACCACAACCCGGCGTGGATGAACTGCAACGGCGATGTCTACACCGACGAGATCAACGACACCAACGCCGTGCACTCGCTGGAGCACGGCGCCGTGTGGGTGACGTACAACGCCTCGGCCGGGAAGGCGGACGTCGACGCGCTCGCGGCGAAGGTGAAGAAGACGCCGTACACGCTGATGAGCCCGGTGGACGACCAGAAGGACCCGATCGTGCTGTCCGCCTGGGGGCACCAGCGGACGGTGACCGGGGCGGAGGACCCGAACGTGGACGCCTTCTTCGAGAAGTTCGTCCAGGGGGAGCAGACGCCCGAGCCGGGGGCCGCCTGCACCAACGGGCTGTCCAAGTGAGGCAGGTCGGACTGATCGCGGGGGCCGCGGCCCTGGCACTGGTCGCGGCCGGGGCGATCACCTACGCGGTGGCCGGGGACGAGGGGTCCTCGGCCGCGGTCCCGGCCGCGGAGTCCGCGGACGCCGGGTTCGCCCGGGACATGGCCGTGCACCACCAGCAGGCCGTCGAGATGTCGTACGTCGTGCGGGACCGCACGGACGACGAGGAGGTCCGGCGGCTCGCCTACGACATCGCCCAGACGCAGGCCAACCAGCGCGGCATGCTGCTGGGCTGGCTGGACCTGTGGGAGCTGCCCAAGGTGTCCGCGGACCCGCCGATGACCTGGATGGGCATGGCGGACGCGGCCCCCGGGAAGGACGGGGCGCTGATGCCGGGGATGGCGACCAACACCGAGATGAAGCGGCTGGGGTCGCTGGGCGGGGAGCGGGCGGAGGTCTTCTACCTGCAGCTCATGACGGACCACCACAAGGGCGGGGTCCACATGGCCCAGGCCTGCGTCCGCGCCTGCGAGGTCGGGGCCGGGAAGCGGCTCGCGCGGGGGATGGTGGAGGGACAGGAGTCGGAGATCGCGCTGATGGCGGAGATGCTGGAGCGGCGGGGGGCGGCGGCCCGGCCGTGACGGACGGGACTCCGGGACATCGCGTCGCTTTGACGATTACACTGGGCCCGTGCCTCAACTACGTCTCGCCCTGAATCAGATCGACTCGCGCGTCGGCGACCTCACCGGCAACGCCGAAACGATCGTCCGCTGGACCCGGCGCTCCGCCGAGCAGGGGGCGCACCTCGTGGCGTTCCCCGAGATGGCGCTGACCGGGTATCCCGTCGAGGACCTCGCCCTGCGGTCGTCCTTCGTGGAGGCTTCGCGGGCGGCGCTGCGCTCGCTGGCCGCGCGGCTCGCGGAGGAGGGGTTCGGGGACCTTCCGGTGGTCGTCGGGTACCTCGACCGCAGCGCCGCCGCCCAGCCGAAGTACGGGCAGCCGGCCGGTGCGCCGCAGAACGCGGGCGCCGTGCTGTACGGGGGTGAGGTGGTGCTGGGCTACGCCAAGCACCACCTGCCGAACTACGGCGTCTTCGACGAGTTCCGGTACTTCGTGCCCGGCGACACCCTGCCGGTGGTGCGGGTGCGCGGGGTCGACGTCGCCCTCGCCATCTGCGAGGACCTGTGGCAGGACGGGGGGCGGGTGCCGGCGGCGCGGTCGGCGCGGGCCGGGCTGCTGCTGTCGGTCAACGCCTCGCCGTACGAGCGGGACAAGGACGACACCCGGCTGGAGCTGGTGCGCAAGCGGGCGCAGGAGGCCGGGTGCACGACCGCGTACCTCGCGATGACGGGCGGGCAGGACGAGCTGGTCTTCGACGGGGACTCGATCGTGGTGGACCGTGACGGCGAGGTCGTGACGCGTGCGCCGCAGTTCGCCGAGGCGTGCGTCGTGGTCGATCTCGAGCTCCCGGCGGCGGAGCCGGACGCGCCGACGGGCGTGGTCGACGACGGGCTGCGGATCGACCGGGTCGTGCTGTCGGAGGAGCCCGTGCCCGCGTACGACGCCTCGTCGGCCGGGGGGTACGCCGAGCGGCTCGACGACGAGGAGGAGGTGTACTCCGCGCTGGTGGCCGGACTGCGGGCGTACGTCGAGAAGAACGGGTTCCGGTCGGTGCTGATCGGGCTGTCCGGGGGGATCGACTCGGCGCTGGTCGCCGCGCTCGCCTGTGACGCGCTCGGGGCGGAGAACGTGTACGGCGTGTCGATGCCGTCGAAGTACTCCTCGGAGCACTCGAAGGACGACGCGGCGGAGCTGGCGCGGCGGACGGGACTGAACCACCGGACGGTCTCGATCGAGCCGATGTTCGACGCGTACATGGGGGCGCTGGGGCTGACGGGGCTGGCGGAGGAGAACCTGCAGTCGCGGCTGCGGGGGACGCTGCTGATGGCGATCTCCAACCAGGAGGGGCACATCGTGCTGGCGCCGGGGAACAAGTCGGAGCTGGCGGTGGGGTACTCGACGCTGTACGGGGACTCCGTGGGGGCGTACGGGCCGATCAAGGACGTGTACAAGACGTCGGTGTTCCGGCTGGCCGAGTGGCGCAACCGGGCGGCGGCGGAGCGGGGGGAGACGCCGCCGATCCCGGAGAACTCGATCTCCAAGCCGCCGAGCGCGGAGCTGCGGCCGGGGCAGGTGGACACGGACTCGCTGCCGGACTACCCGGTGCTGGACGCGATCCTGGCGCTGTACGTGGACGGGGACCGGGGGGCGGACGAGATCGTGGCGGCCGGGTTCGACGCGGAGCTGGTGACGCGGACGCTGCGGATGGTGGACCGGGCGGAGTACAAGCGGCGGCAGTACCCGCCGGGTACGAAGATCTCCCCGAAGGGCTTCGGCAAGGACCGCCGCCTGCCGGTCACGAACGGCTGGCGCGAGGGGGCGCGCGTCTGACGCGCTTCTGCGGGGTGCCGGTGCGGTCCGGTGGGGGCGGTGGAGCCGCCACCGGACCGCACCGGCGCGGGGGCCCGGCGACGCGGGGACCCGGCCCCGCGGTTCTCAGGCCTCCGGGGGGACGAGCTTCAGGCGGGCCGCGATGGGCAGGTGGTCGCTCGCCGTGGCCGGGAGGGTCCAGGAGCTCTCCGGCTCGGCGCCCTTCACCAGGATCTGGTCGATCCGCGCCATCGGGAACGACGCCGGCCAGCTGAAGCCGAAGCCGCTGCCCACGGCGCCCTGGGTGGAGCGCATCTGGGAGGTGACGGCGTTCAGGGCGCGGTCGTTCATCGTGCCGTTCAGGTCGCCGAGCAGGACCACGTTCGGCAGGGGTTCGTCGGCGATGGCCTCCCCCAGCGCGTCGGCGCTCTTGTCCCGCTGGCGGGCCGTGAAGCCGGCCTCCAGCTTCACCCGGACGGAGGGGAGGTGGGCGACGTAGACGGCGACCCGGCCGGCGGGGGCGGTCACCGTGGCGCGCATCGCGCGCTTCCAGCCGAGGCGGATGTCGACCGCCTTCACGTCGCTCAGGGGGTACTTGCTCCACAGACCGACGGTGCCGACCACCGCGTGGTGCTCGTACGTCGACTCCAGCGCCCGCTCGTACGTCGGGACCTGTGACGCCTTCAGCTCCTCCAGGGCCAGGACGTCCGCGCCCGAGGCGGCCACGTCGCGGGCGGTGGCGGACGGGTCCGGGTTGTCGGCGTTGACGTTGTGCGTGGCCACCGTCAGGTCGCCGCCGGTGGCGGTCTTGTCGGTGAGCAGACCGCCGAAGAGGTTCAGCCAGACCGCCACCGGCAGGATCGTCGCGATCAGTGCCGTGGCCGACCTGCGGATCAGGCCGAGGACGATCAGCACGGGGATCAGCAGGCCGAGCCAGGGGAGGAAGGTGTCCACCAGGCTGCCCAGGTTGCCGATCGCGTTGGGGATGCGGGTGTGGGCCACCATGGCCAGGGCCGTCAGGACCGAGCAGGCGGCCACGACGAGGCCGCGGCGCCAGATGCGGCGGTCGCCGCGCCATCCCCGGGTGAGGCGGGCCCACAGGCGCCGGAGCCGGGTGGGCCGCGGCTCGGGCCCCGAACCGCCGTCGTCCGTCTCCGTCACGTACGCCTGCTGCGCCATACCGTCGCCTCACAACCTGCCGTGCACACCGTCGCCCCCGTGTCCGTACGACCCTAGGGGATGATCGGTTCCGTTCCTGCCGCCCCTCGACGGCCGTACGGGGGCGAGGACGTGCGAGGGCGCCCGGGGAGTTCCGGGCGGGGGCGGGAAAGGTTCCCTCTGTGACGAAACGCGCACATCGCGGCTATCCGTCGACGGGGCGCAGACCCTGGAGGAGGGTGTCGACCACCTGTGCGGCGAGATCGTCCGGGAGGTCGGCGTCGGGACGCAGGACGGTGCGCACGAGGAGGGGGCCCACCACGATGTCGTTGAGGACCTCCAGGTCGACGTCGGCGCGCAGTTCGCCGTTCTCCCGGCCCCGGCGCAGCACCTCCAGGCCGAGCCTGCGGCGCGGCAGGATGACGGTGTCGTGGTAGGCGGCCCAGAGGTTGGGGCTGCTCTTCACCTGGGCGCGCACGGTGTGCAGGACCGCCGAGGTGCGGCCGGCCAGACCGCGCAGCCGCAGCGACTCCAGCAGGACGACGAGGTCGTCGCGCATGGAGGTGCCGGGGAGTTCCGGGTCCAGGGGCTCCGCGGCGCGCAGGACGTCGACGAGGAGTTCCTCCTTGCCGCTCCAGCGGCGGTAGATGGTGGCCTTGCCGACGCCGGCGGTGCGGGCGATGCGCTCGATGGAGAGCTCCGCGAGCGGCACGCCGTCCTCCAGGAGCTTCATCACCCCCTCGACGATGGCGCGTTCGACCGCCTGGCTGCGGGGGCGGCCCCGCGCGGGACCGCCCTGCCGGGAATCGGTGTCGGCCGGGCTCACGTCGTCGGGTCCTTTCGGTGGGCTGGAACGATTCTCCCCGGCGGCCGGCGGGGACCGTCCACCGCCCCGGGGGTTCTCAGTCCGCCGTCGGCACCAGCTCCCGTCCCTCCCGGTCCCCTTCGGACGCGGGCGCCCGGCCGGGCAGGAACACGGCGACGACGACCGCGCCCAGCACCGCGACGCCCGCCCCCCACAGCGAGGTGACGTGCATGGCGTGCAGGAACGCGTCGTCGGCCGCGCCGACCAGGGGTTCGCCGCGCGCGCCCAGCCGCTCCGCCACGGCCAGGGTGGCCTCGATGGACTCGCCGGCGGCGTGCCGCGCGCCGGGCGGCAGCAGACCGAGCTCGTCCTCGATGTCGTTGCGGTAGGCGGTGGACAGCACCGAGCCGAGCACGGCGATGCCGAGGGCGCCGCCGACCTGGCGGAAGGTGTTGCTGAGGGCGGAGGCCGAGCCGGCCTTCTCACGGGGCAGGGCCTGCATGATGAGGACGCTGACCGGCGTCATCACGTGCGCCATGCCGGCACCCATGAAGAAGAAGACGGCCTCCAGGATCCAGATCGGCGTGTCCCCGTCCAGGAGGGCGAAGGCGGCCAGCGTCGCCGCCAGCACCACCAGACCGGCGGTCGTGGTGGCCTTGTCGCCGAAGCGGTCCACCAGGAGGCGGGCCCGGGGCGCGAAGACCAGCTGGGCGACGGCCAGCGGCAGCAACAGCAGGCCCGTCTCCAGCGGCGAGTAGCCGCGCACGCTCTGGGTGTAGAACACGGCGAAGAACGTCACGCCCATCAGCGCGAAGAAGACCAGGGTGATCGCGACGATCGCGGCGGAGAACACCTTGTTCCGGAAGAAGGACACGTCGATCGACGGGTGGTCGCTGCGCTTCTCGACCACCACGAACGCGGTGAGCAGGCCGAGACCGGCGCCGATCGTCGAGAGCACGGTGACGTCGGTGAAGTCGGCGAGCCGGCCGCCCCTGATGATGCCGTGGACCAGCAGGACCAGCCCGGCCACGGACAGGACGACGCCGACGGGGTCGATCCGGCCCGGGTTCGGATCGCGGGAGTCGGGGACCAGCCAGAGCATCAGGACGACGGCGAGGACGACGATGGGCGCGTTGACGAGGAAGACCGAGCCCCACCAGAAGTGCTCCAGCAGGACCCCGCCGGTGATCGGGCCGACGGCGATGGCGAGGCCCACGCCGCCCGCCCAGACACCGATGGCCTTGGGCTGCTCGTCGCGTTCGAAGACGTTCATCAGCACGGCCAGGGTGGCCGGCATGACGAACGCGGCGCCCAGGCCCATCATCGCGCGGAAGCCGATCAGCTCGGCCGGCGAGCCGGAGAACGCGGCGAGCGCCGAGCCGGCGCCGAACACGACGAGACCGCCGATCAGCACCTTCTTGCGGCCGAGCCGGTCGCCCAGCAGCCCCGCGGTGAAGAGCAGGCCGGCGAAGACGAGGGTGTAGGCGTTGATCGCCCACTCCAGCTCGCCCTGCGTGGCGCCCAGGCCGGTGGGGGCGGGGGTGGAGATCGTCCTGATGGCGACGTTCAGGATCGAGTTGTCGAGCACGACGATCAGCAGGCTCAGCATCAGCACGCCGAGGATCGCCCAGCGGCGCCGGTGGACGGCCTCGGGGACCCGGCGGACGGGGGCGGCAGGAGAAGTCATGCGGTCCAGACTAACCATTTCCGATACGAGACCGTCTCGTATCGGAAGCGTTTCGCCCGGATCCCGCCCGAACACCGCACGGCGGAACTCACAGGGGGGCCTCTGGCCCTCCCGGGGGCGAGGTGCCACCATGGAGACGGTCCGGGGACGCCGTCAGGGCGCCTCGAGATGACGTGTTGGGAGACGGTTCCATGACGCAGCTTTCCGCTGCCCGGACCGGGGCGACCCCCGGTTCCCCCTCCGACGGGAAGACCCTGTACGGGGGCAAGGGCACGCGCCGCATCACTGTCCGCGACATCGCAGCCGCCAAGGAGCGCGGCGAGAAGTGGCCCATGCTGACCGCGTACGACGCGATGACCGCGTCCGTGTTCGACGAGGCCGGCATCCCGGTCATGCTGGTCGGCGACTCCGCGGGCAACTGCCACCTCGGGTACGAGACCACCGTGCCCGTCACCCTGGACGAGATGACCATGCTGTCCGCCGCGGTCGTACGGGGCACCTCGCGCGCCCTGATCGTGGGCGACCTGCCCTTCGGCTCCTACCAGGAGGGACCGGTGCAGGCGCTGCGCTCGGCGACCCGGCTGGTCAAGGAGGCCGGTGTCGGCGCCGTGAAGCTGGAGGGCGGCGAGCGGTCGCACCGGCAGATCGAGCTGCTGGTGGAGTCCGGGATCCCGGTGATGGCCCACATCGGGCTGACGCCGCAGTCGGTGAACGCCATGGGCTACCGGGTGCAGGGGCGGGGCGAGGAGGCGGCACAGCAGCTGCTGCGGGACGCCAAGGCCGTGCAGGACGCGGGGGCGTTCGCGGTGGTGCTGGAGCTGGTGCCGGCGGAGCTGGCGGCCGAGGTGACGCGGGTGCTGCAGATCCCCACCGTCGGGATCGGTGCGGGGCCGCACACGGACGCGCAGGTGCTGGTGTGGACCGACATGCTGGGGCTGACGGGGGGACGGGTGCCGAAGTTCGTGAAGCGGTACGCCGATCTGCGTGAGGTCATGAGCGGGGCGGCGAAGGCGTTCGCCGAGGACGTGGTCGGCGGGACGTTCCCGGAGGAGGCGCACTCCGTCCACTGAGCGTCCGCGCCGCCGCTGAGCCACTGCCGCACCACCCGCCGGCCCCGTCGATCTTCCCCCGTCGACGGGGCCGGCGCACGTCCGGGCCGGGCGGGGGTGAGGGGTGTCGGGGGCTGTCGGCGGGATGTCGGTGGTTTGTCGGCGGACACCGGCACGGTTCTCGGCATGAAGCGAAACGACAATGACCCGGGGGGCGCGGGGAGCGCCGTCACCGTGCGGGGGCTGGTCAAGCACTACGGGGAGACCAAGGCGCTGGACGGGGTCGACCTGGAGGTGCGCGAGGGCACCGTGATGGGGGTGCTCGGACCGAACGGGGCCGGGAAGACCACCCTGGTGCGGATCCTGTCGACCCTGCTCACGCCGACCGCCGGGCACGCCACCGTCGCCGGGTACGACGTGGTCCGCCAGCCGAGGCAGCTGCGCCGGGTGATCGGGCTGACCGGGCAGTACGCCTCCGTGGACGAGAAGCTCCCGGGCTGGGAGAACCTGTACCTGATCGGGCGGCTGCTCGACCTGTCCCGCAAGGAGGCCCGTTCCCGCGCCGACGAGCTGCTGGAGCGGTTCTCGCTCACCGAGGCGGCCCGGCGGCCGGCCGCCACCTACTCCGGCGGTATGCGGCGGCGCCTGGACCTGGCCGCCTCGATGATCGGCCGGCCGGCCGTGCTGTACCTGGACGAGCCGACCACGGGACTGGACCCCCGCACCCGCAACGAGGTGTGGGACGAGGTCAAGCGGCTGGTCGGGGACGGGGTGACGGTGCTGCTGACCACCCAGTACATGGAGGAGGCCGAGCAGCTCGCCTCCGAACTGACCGTCGTGGACCGCGGCAGGGTCATCGCGAACGGCGGCATCGAGGAGCTGAAGGCCAAGGTCGGCGGTCGTACGCTGCGGGTCCGCCCGGCCGACCCGCTGCAGCTGCGCCCGCTGGCGGACGCCCTGGACACGCTGGGCCTCACCGGGCTCGCCACGACCACCGTGGACGCCGAGCGGGGCGCCGTGCTCGTCCCGGTGCTCAGTGACGAGCAGCTGACCGCCGTGGTCGGCGCGGTCACCGCGCGCGGCATCACGCTGAGCTCCATCACCACCGAACTTCCCAGCCTGGACGAGGTGTTCCTGTCCCTCACCGGCCACCGCGCCAGTGCCCCGCAGGACGCCGTGCCCGCCGGGACCCGCGAGGAGGCCGTCGCCGTATGAGTGCCGTCACCGCCACCACGACCGACCTCCGCGCGGACGCGCGGATCCCGTTGCGCGCCCATCTGCGGCACACCGGGGCACTGGTGCGTCGCAATCTGCTGTGGATACGGCAGGACCCGGAGTCGATGTTCGACGCCGTGCTGTTCCCGATCGTCTTCACCCTGTTGTTCGTGTACGTCTTCGGCGGCTCCATCGGGCAGTCGCTGGGCGGCGGGCAGCAGGCCTACGTGCAGTACATCGTGCCCGGCCTGATGGCCATGATGGGCATGAACATGGCCCAGGGGGTGGGCACCGGGTTCAACCAGGACTTCAACACCGGGGTCATGGACCGCTTCCGGTCGCTGCCGATCGGGCGCGGCTCGGTGCTGTTCGCCAAGATCTCCGTCGAGATGGTGCGGATGCTGATCGCCACCGCCATCCTGCTGGTCGTCGGTGTGCTCGTCGGCTTCGACATCGGCAACTGGCCGGGGCTGTTCGCCGCCGTGGGGCTGTCCGCGGTGTTCGGCTCGGCACTGATGTGGATCTTCCTCACCCTGGGTGTGGTGATGAAGAACGCGCAGTCGGTGCAGGCGATGGGCTTCCTGGTGCTGATGCCGCTGCAGTTCGGTTCGTCGATCTTCGCGCCGACCCGGTCGATGCCGGGCTGGCTGGAGTCCTTCACCCAGGTCAACCCGCTGTCCGCGCTGGCGGACGCCTCGCGCGGACTGATGGTGGGCGGCCCGGTCGCCCACGACCTGTGGATGACCCTGGCCTGGTCGGTGGGGATCACCGCGGTGATGGCACCGGTCGCGATCCGCGCGTTCCGTACGAAGACCTGATCACTCCGGTCCCAGCAGGGCGCCGGCCTCCTCCTGGGGCAGGCCGGCGCCCTCGGCGTACGCGGCCTCGCACGCCGCGCCGCCGAGTGCCGCCCGGGCGCGCGCCTCGGCCCGGGCGCGCGCCTCGCGTTCCACGAGCCCGGCCCGGTGTTCGGGCGGCAGCCAGGAGTCGGCGGCGCCGATGCAGCGGGCCGCGTCCCGGGCGCGCCGCCCGCCGTCGACCCCGGCGAGGGCGACGGCGCCCAGGGTGAGGTACGCCGCGCGCATGTGGGGCGCCATGGCGGCGGACAGCGGATCGCCCGCCTGCCGGACCGCCTCGCGCAGGACGGCCAGGGCCCGCTCGTCGTTGCCCTCGGTCACCTCCAGCCAGCCCTCGGCGCCGAGGATGAACGCGTCGAAGACCACGTAGTGCGCGATGCGGAACTCCTCGCGCAGGGCCCGCAGGTGTTGCCGGGCCTCCGCCGTGCGCCCGGTCGCGCAGAGCCAGCCGGCCAGGAAGAGCCGGGCGGCGGGCAGGGCCTCGAGGTGCCGGCCCTTCGTGCTGTCGATGACCTCGCGCAGCAGCCGCTCACCGCGCTCCGTCTCCCCCGCCTCCAGCAGCGCGCTGCCCAGCCGGGCGGTGAGCACGGCCGTGTGGGCCCGGGCGCCGAGGCGGTCGGCGTGCTCGATCGCCGCCTCGTAGTCCGCGGCGGCCTCCCGGTGCTCGCCGGCGCGTTCGCGGGCCTCGCCGCGCGCGGAGAGGGCCTCGGCGATGCCCCAGGTGTCGCCGAGCCGGCGGTGGATCTCCAGGGCCTCGTCGGCGTCGCGGCGGGCGTCGCCGGCCCAGTCGCTGCGGTTGGCGAGGAAGTTGGCGCGCAGCTGGAGGTTGCAGGCCAGCTCCCACTCGAACCCGGGGGTCGCCCGGCAGGTGCGGATGGCCTCGTCGACCACGTGGCGCAGCCGCTCCATGTCACCGGTCAGCATCACGGCGAACACCCAGAGCAGGCCGGGCGGCCGGCAGACCTGCGGCATGCCCGGCTCGTACGTCGCGCCGACGAGGCGCAGCTTGTGCTGGGCCTGCGGGGTCTGCCAGTCGTCGAGTTCGGTGTCCATGTGGGCCAGGTGGGCCAGGTGCACCCCGCGGCGGGCCTCGGCGAGGACCTCGCCGGTCATCGGGGGCGGGGCGTCGGTGCAGCGCTGCCACAACGGGGCGGCGGGCCGCACCGGTTCGGCGAACGGGTCGGGGGCGAGGGCCATCACCTCGGTGCACCAGTTGCGGGCCTCGATGCGCAGGTCGCGCATCTGCCAGTACCAGACGAGCGACAGGGTGATGCAGAGCGCCTCCTGCTCGTCGCGCAGGGCGAGGGCGTGGCGCAGGGCCGTGCGCACGTTCTCGTACTCCCGCTCCAGCAGGGTGATGGCGGCCACCTGGTCCGGGCCGCGCAGCATCGGCTCGGTGGTGCGGGCGAGTTCACGGAAGTACGTCAGGTGCGCCCGCTCGGCCCCGGGGCGCCGGCCGGACTCGTCGAGGCGTTCGCCGGCGTACTCGGCGACGGTCTCCAGGAGCCGGTAGCGCATCCCGCCGTCCTCCGAAGGGGCGGCCACCACCAGGGACTTGTCGACGAGGGAGCCGAGCGCGTCGAGCGCGGCCGGTCCGCAGACGGCCTCGGCGGCGGCGAGGTCGCAGCCGCCCGCGAAGACCGACAGCCGGCCCAGGACGTCGCGTTCGTCCGTGTCGAGCAGGTCCCAGGACCAGTCGACGACGGCCCGCAGGGTCTGCTGCCGGGGCAGGACGGTGCGGCTGCCGGAGGTGAGCAGCCGGAAGCGGTCGTCGAGCCGGTCGGCGATCTGGCGGGGGGTGAGCATCCGCAGCCGGGCGGCGGCGAGTTCGATGGCCAGCGGCAGTCCGTCGAGGCGGCGGCAGATCTCCGCGCAGGCCGCCGCGGTGTCCTCGTCGGCGTCGGTGCGGAAGCCGGGGCGGGCGGCGGCCCCCCGGTCGGCGAGCAGGCGCAGCGCGACCGGCTCGGGCAGCGGCTCCACCGGGCGCAGCAGTTCGCCGCGCACACCGAGGGGTTCGCGGCTGGTGGCGAGGACGGTGAGGCCGGGGCAGCGTTCCAGCAGCGTCTCGACGAGGCGGGCGGCGGCCAGGGCGACGTGTTCGCAGTTGTCGAGGATCAGCAGCATGCGGCGCGGGCCGCAGTGCTCGGCGAGGCGCTCCACGGGGTCGGCGTGCCGGTCGGTGACGGCCCGCATGCTCTCGGCGCCGGCGCCGTACAGCACGGTCTCGCGGGCGCCGACGGCGGTGAGGACGGCCTCGGGGACGGCGTCGGGGTCGTCGACCGGGGCGAGCTCGGCGAGCCACACCCCGTCGGGCATGCCCTGCCGTACGGTCTCGGCGGCCTCCTGCGACAGCCGGGTCTTGCCGGCCCCGCCCGGTCCGAGGAGGGTCACCAGCCGGGCGGCGGCGAGGTCGGCGCGGATGGTCCCGATGTCGGCCTCCCGGCCGACGAACGAGGTCAGCCGGGCCCGCAGGTTGCCGGGCGGCGCGCTCCCCCGGCCGCGGGACGCGGGCTGCGGCGGCCCGGGGTCCAGCAGCTCGGCGTGGAGCGCGCGCAGTTCGGCGCCGGGGTCGGAGCCGAGGCGGTCCGCGAGCAGGCGCCGTACGTCCTCGTAGGCGGCCAGGGCCTCGGCGGTGCGGCCGGTGTCGCGCAGGGCGCGCAGCCGCAGCACCTGGAGGGGTTCGTCCAGGGGGTGGCCGTCGCACAGCGCGGTCAGCTCGGGCAGGGACTGCTCGGCCTCGCCGAGGGCGAGCGCGGCGGCGTGCCGGCCGCGCAGCGCGTCCAGGTGCCGGGTCGCCAGGCGGGCCGCTTCGGCGGTGCGGTCGGGCAGGCCGGCGAGGGCGGGGCCGCGCCACAGGGCGAGGGCGTCGTCGAGGACGGCGGCCGCCTTCGCCGGGTCGCCGTCGGCCAGGGCGCGCAGGCCGTCGCCGGCCAGCCGCTCGAAGCGGTGCAGGTCGATGTCGTCGGGCGCGGCGGTCAGCCGGTAGCCGCCGTCGACGGAGGCCACCGCGTCCGCGCCGAGCACCCGGCGCAGCCGCCCCACCAGCGCCTGCAGCGCCCCGGTCGCGTCGGCCGGCGGATCCGCCTCCCCCCAGACCTCGTCGACCAGCAGGCCCACGGGCACGGTGCGGCCGGGCCGCAGCGCGAGCACGGTCAGCAGGGCGCGCAGCCGCGCCCCGCCCACCGGGACGACGGTGCCGTCGGGGCGGAGTGCCTGGGTGGTGCCGAGGATGCGGTAGCGCACGGGGTTCATTGTCTCCGGTGGTGGCGGCGGGGGTCACGGGGCCCGGTCGGCGTGGCCGTCCCCACCCTGCGCGGAACCGGCCGCCGGCGCGAGACGTTTTCCGGGTGCGCCCGGTACGGTCGGGCGGTCCCCCACGCGTCCGCCGTGCGCCCGACAGTCCAGGGAGTCCCATGACCACCGCCGCCACCCGTCACAGCGACCGGAGGATCAGTCCGGTCTTCCTGGGCATCCTGGCCGTGACGGCGGTGACCGGGTGGGCCACCTGGACCGGGTTCGCCGAGCAGCCCGGGGTCGCCGTGTTCCTGTTCGTGACGGCCGCCTGGATCGTCTCGCTGTGCCTGCACGAGTACGCGCACGCGCGCACCGCCCTGCACGGCGGCGACATATCGGTCGGTGCGAAGGGCTACCTCACGCTGAACCCGCTGAAGTACACCCACGCCCTGCTGAGCATCGTGCTCCCGGTCGTCTTCGTGATCATGGGCGGGATCGGTCTGCCGGGCGGCGCCGTGTTCATCGAGCGCGGACGGATCCGGGGGCGCCTGCGGCACAGCCTGATCTCGGCGGCGGGCCCGCTGACGAACGTGCTGTTCGCCGTCGTGTGCACGGCGCCGTTCTGGCTGGACGCGCTGGACGGCGTGCCGGCCGACTTCCGGTTCGCGCTGGCCTTCCTCGCCCTGCTCCAGGTGACGGCCGCGATCCTGAACTCCCTGCCGGTACCGGGTCTCGACGGCTACGGCGTGATCGAGCCGTGGCTGTCGCACGGCGTGAGGCGGCAGGTGGAGCCGTTCGCCCCGTTCGGCCTGCTGCTGGTGTTCGCGCTGCTGTGGGTGCCGTCGGTGAACGGCGCGTTCTTCGACGTGGTCGACGCGCTGCTGGGGACGCTGGGCATCCACGAGTTCGACACGTACTGCGGTTACGAGCTGTTCCGCTTCTGGCGCGGCGGGAACGACTTCTGCGCGGTCAGCCCGTGACGGAGCCGCTGCGCGCCGTCGCCCGCCCGCGCCGCACGTAGTACCAGGTCATGTTGGACGACAGCCCCGCCAGCAGCACCCAGACCACGCCGACGAACACGCCGCCCCGGACGAAGGAGACGACGGCCGCGGCGACGGCGAGGAGGCAGACGGCGAGGGCGTAGAGGGCGAGGCGGGGCATGGCGGGAGGCTCCTGTCGGGGGACACTGGCTACGGCGTCCAGTGTCCCCCATCGCCTCATACGTCCGTGACGCGGAGCCCGGCGTGCGCCTTGTAGCGGCGGTTGACCGAGATCAGGTTGGCGACCAGCGACTCCACCTGGTGGGCGTTGCGCAGCCGTCCGGCGAAGACGCCCCGCATGCCCGGGATGCGTCCGGCCAGCGCCTGCACGATCTCGACGTCGGCGCGGGCCTCGCCGAGCACCATCACGTCGGTGTCGATCTCGTCGATCCCCGGGTCCTGGAGCAGTACGGCCGACAGGTGGTGGAAGGCGGCGGTGACCCGGGAGTCCGGGAGCAGCGCGGCGGCCTGCTGGGCGGCGCTGCCCTCCTCGGGCTTCAGCGCGTAGGCACCCTGCTTGTCGAAGCCGAGCGGGTTGACGCAGTCCACGACGAGCTTGCCGGCCAGCTCCTCGCGCAGGGACTCCAGGGTCCTGGCGTGGCCGTCCCAGGGCACGGCGACGATCACGACGTCGCTGCGCCGGGCGGTCTCGGCGTTGTCGGCGCCCTCGACGCCGTGCCCGAGCTCCTCGGCGGCGTCCCGGGCGCGCTCGGCGGCGCGGGAGCCGATGATCACCTTCTGGCCGGCCTTGGCGAGCCGGTACGCGAGGCCCTTGCCCTGCGGTCCGGTGCCGCCGAGCACGCCGACGACGAGCCCGGACACGTCGGGCAGGTCCCAGGGGTCCTTGGCGGGGGCCTTCGCGGGCTGCTGTGCGCTGTCACTGGAGGTCATGGACCGACTCTACGTGCGGGACGGCACCGCGTCCGGCGGGCGTGAGTCCCGTCACGGCGTCCGGGGCCGTGTCCCCGGTTCGGGCGAACCCGGTTCGAACACCGCGACGTGGCGGCGCGGTGGGGGAAGGATGCGGCCGCATGGACGCGGTACGGGTCGCACTGCTGCGGGAAGTGCTCGCCGGGACGGAATGGCTGGGCGCCACCCGGCACTTCGCGGGGACGCTGCGCGGGTCGGTGGTCTCGCACGGCGGCGGGCTGCTGCTCGTGGGCACGCCGGAGTACGAGCCGTGGCACCTGGCGGCCCACCTGGGGGACGAGGCCGCCTGGTCGGGCACGCCGGAGCTGGCCCCCACGCTGGTACGGCACCACGCGCGTCCCTCGGACCCCGCGCACCTGGCGGTGGGCCTGGGGCGCCTGGCGGCGGCGCGGCGGGGGGAGACGCTGCTGGTGGTGACGCCCGGGGAGCCGGCCGCCCCGCTCCTGGAGCGGGTGTGCGACGCCCGCCGGGCCGGGGCGACGGTGCTGTCCCTGGGCCCCGGTGAGGGCGAGCTCCCGGCGATGGCCCACGAGGTCCTGTCCGTGCCCGACGGCTCCGAGCTGGACCTGGACACCGTGCAGCACCTGGTCAGCGCGGCGGCCGGGGAGGACGCCCGGCCGGCCCGCCGGGGTCCGCGCCGCTTCCGGGACCGGCTGTCGCGGCTGGCCGACCTGCTGACGGCCCCGCCGCCCGCGCGCTGGTAGGGCGCCGGCGCGGTCAGCCGTCGTCCCGGCCGCCCGCGGGGGCGTCGTGCCACTTGGGGTCGTTCTCCCACTGGAGGTCGCGTTCGCGGGCCGTCTCCATGGCGTGCTCGGCCTCGGTGCGGCTCGCGTACGGGCCGAAGCGGTCCTTGGCGGGGCATTCGGGGCCCTCCTCGACCTTCTTGTGCTGCAGGCAGTAGTACCACTCGCCCGGCTTTCCGACCGTCCGCTTCTTGAACAGGGGCATGACCGGCTCCTCTCACCGTCTCTCCGTCCCACCAGGGAGATGGTCCCCCGTCGACGCTGAATTAGACTCGCCGGCATGTATGGCCAGTCGCTGCTCGTCCCCGGGGAACTGTCCCCCACCCGTGCCGTGCCCGGGAACATCCGTCGTCCCGAGTACGTCGGCAAGCCCGCCCCCACGCCGTACACCGGTCCGGAGGTGCAGACGCCCGAGACGGTCGAGGCGATGCGCACCGCGGGCCGGATCGCGGCGCGGGCGATGGCGGAGGCCGCGAAGCTGATCGCGCCCGGCGTCACGACGGACGAACTGGACCGGGTGGCGCACGAGTACATGTGCGACCACGGCGCCTACCCGTCGACGCTCGGCTACCGCGGCTTCCCCAAGTCGCTGTGCACGTCGGTCAACGAGGTCATCTGTCACGGCATCCCGGACTCGACGGTGCTGCGCGACGGCGACATCGTCAACCTGGACGTGACGGCGTACATCGGCGGGGTGCACGGCGACAACAACGCCACGTACCTGGTCGGTGAGGTGGACGAGGAGAGCCGTCTGCTGGTGGAGCGGACCCGGGAGTCCCTCCACCGTGCGATCAAGGCGGTCAAGCCGGGCCGGCAGATCAACGTCATCGGCCGGGTGATCGAGTCGTACGCCAAGCGCTTCGGCTACGGCGTGGTCCGCGACTTCACGGGCCACGGCATCAACTCGTCCTTCCACTCGGGCCTGATCGTCCCGCACTACGACAGTCCGCACGCGACGACGGTGATGCAGCCGGGGATGACCTTCACCATCGAGCCGATGCTGACGCTGGGGACCCACGAGTACGACATGTGGGACGACGGCTGGACGGTCGTGACGAAGGACCGCAAGCGCACGGCGCAGTTCGAGCACACGCTGGTGGTGACGGACACGGGCGCGGACATCCTGACGCTGCCGTAGGCCACCGTGGGCCGTGTCGCGCGGCCGGACCGTCAGCGTTCCAGGTGGACGCGGCCGCCGATCTCCGTCCAGCCCTCCGGCTGGGGGGCGGTGAGGATCTGGGAGCCGGTGCCCTGGGTGATGTTCAGGGCACGGCCCAGCCGGTCGGTGAGCAGGAGGGCCGCGGCGCCCGTGGCCTCGTCCTCGTCGATGCCGTCGTCGCGGCCGGGGAAGGCGCGGGCGCGGACACGGCCGGCCGGTTCGTCCAGCCAGGCCCAGGCGTAGATCCACTCCCCCTTGGGCGGCACGGGCAGGTCGTCCACCTCGGCGGCGCTCGCGTACTGGCGCAGGGTGCGCGGCGGCGCCCACTCCGCCCGTGCCTCGATCCAGCAGAACTCCCCGTCCTGCCGGGCGCCCATCACCCCGGCGGGGACGACCAGTTCGGGCACGTCGAGCAGCCAGGCCGTGCCGACGCAGGGGTGACCGGCGAAGGGCAGGCGCAGGGTGGGGGTGTAGATGTCGATCACCCCGCGCTCGGGGTCGTCGACGAACACGGTCTCGCTGAACCCGAGCTTCGCGGCGAACTCCTGCCGGTCCTCCCGCTCGGGCATCACGGCCCCGTTGCGGACGACACCCAGTTCGTTGCCGTACCCGCCGCGGGGGCCGCAGAAGACGCGCAGCACGTCGTAGTCAGTCACGGGGGCATTCAAACATCACGGGTGCGGCGAGGTCGTCCCAGGTCGTGGGTCCGCCGGGGGCGGCCGGGCCCCTCGCCCGGACCGTCGCCCCGCCGGTCGTCGTGTCACGGTGCGGCCGCTGTACCCGGTCCCGGCGCTCGCGCCGTTCCCCGCCCCGGTAGGGTTCGCCTCCGGGAAGGGGAAGGTGAAGGAACCGGATGAGCAGGGATCTCGGCCTTCGAAGGCTCCGCGGACACCGCGGACACCGCGGACTCGGCGCGTGCGTGCTCACGGTCGCCCTGGCGCTCACGGCGAGCGGCTGTGTGGTGGTGCACGGTGAGCGCGAGGTGCTCCCGGCCACCACCCGCGCCGAAGCCGCCGAGGCGCTCGAGGCGTTCACGGCCGCCTACAACGAGGCCGACAAGGCGTACGACGGTTCCCTGGACGCCGACCACACCACCGGCGCCCTCGCCGACATCGACGGGGCGCGGCTGAAGGCGGGGCGGGCCAACAGCCCGGAGGGCAACGCCGGGCACACGCCGCTGAAGCTCACGGACGCGAAGTTCACCATCCCGAAGAAGGCCGGCTGGCCGCGCTGGTTCCTCGCCGACGCGGCCGGCAACAAGGGCGGCGACGCGCGCTGGCTGCTGGTGTTCACCCGGAGCGGGCTGGACGAGACCTGGCAGGCGGCCTACCTGACGCTGGTCGCCCCGGACGACATACCCGAGTTCAGGACCGACGGGGAGGGGTGGGCCGAGGCCGTGCCCGCGGACTCGGCGGAACCCGTGGTGGAGCCGGGCGAGTTGAGCGAGGACTACGCCGCGTACCTGAAGGACGGCGGGGGCGCCTTCGCCGACGGACCGCACACCAGCAGGTGGCGGGAGCAGCGCGAGAAGAAGTCGTCGCGGCCGGGGCTGGCCACGCAGTACATCGACGAGCCGGTGACCGGCGGCGACTACGCGCCGCTGGCGCTGCGCACGAAGGACGGCGGGGCGCTGGTGTTCTTCACCACCCGCCACTTCGAGAAGCAGACCGCCGCGGCCGGGGCGTCGGTGCCGACGCCGAACAAGGACGTGCTGGCGCTGACGACCGGGGAGATACGGCAGTCGCTGACGATGGAGTTCGTCTCCACCGAGGTGGCGCTGGACCCGGCCGAGGGCGAGGTGGAGATCCTGGGGCGGGTCCAGGGACTGACGGCGGCACAGGGCGAGTAGGTCCCTCCCCAAGGGCCCTTCGGTCCCTCCGGCTCCTCGGGGTCCCCGGCCCCTCCGGCGCTCCGGGTCCTTCGGGTCCGGCTCAGTGGCGCAGCGGCCAGGCCGCGCCCTCCTGGTCGGGCTGCTCGCCGGCGTGGCGGGCGCAGGAGTCGGTGAGGATCTCCAGCAGGCTCAGCGGGTCCGGCAGCGGGTGCTCGGGGCCGCGCACCCAGTGCACCGACCGGCCGTCGTCGCCGGGGAGGCGGGCGGGCGGTACGAGGACGTAGGAGCCCCGGCAGTGCCAGCGCAGGCCGGGGTGCTCGTCCATGGTCTCCGGGTGGCAGTCCAGCTCGCACGGCCACCACTCGTCCTCGTCCTCGGGGGTGCCGCGGGTGAGGGTGAAGAACAGCATCCGGCCGTCGTCGCTCTCGGCGACGGGGCCGACCTCGACGCCGGCGTCGAGCAGACGGGTGAGCGCCTCGCGGCCGGCGTCGAGGGGGACGTCGAGGACGTCGTGCACCATGCCGGTCGCGGTGATGAAGTTGGCCTGCGGCTGGTGGCGGGCCCAGCGCTCGATCTGGGTGCGGTCGGTGGTGGACTGCGTCTGCCAGGCGAACGACACCGGGTGCCGGGCGGGGGTGGGACAGCCCACGCGGTCGCAGGAGCAGCCGTATCCGGCGGCGGGGTGGGCGGCGGGCGCGAGCGGCAGTCCCGCGTCGGCGGCGGCGAGCAGCAGGGCCTCACGGCCGCCTTCGTCGGCGGCCTGCTTCGGGCGGCGTCCGCGCAGCCACTGGGAGAGTCTGCCCTGTCGGCCGCTCCGGCCGCCGAACTCCGCGCTCATCTATCCCCTCGCCTCGCCGTCGTGCCCCACAGCATGCCCTATGGTCCCACGATCGTGCGCGTCGGGGGGCCGGAGCACACAATCCGCGCAGGTGGGACGAGGGTGACCCGACGGGACGAGGGGGGTGAAGGGGACAGCCGCGCGGTGACGGACGCGGGTACCGGTTCGGGTGTCCCCGAGCGGTGGGCGGCGGTGCGCGGGCCTACCGTGGCCGCATGGTCACACGTGTCGCCCTGACGGGCCTGGCTGCCGTGGCTTCGGTGTTCTCGCTGACCGTCACGGGCTTCCGGGGCCCCCTGGAGTCGGGCCCCGGACCGCTGACGGTGGACTCGCTGCCCCGCGTCCCGTACGTCGCCCACCGGGGCGGGGCCCGCGAGGTGCCCGAGAACAGCATGTCGGGGCTGATGGCGGCGTACCGGCGCGGCACGGCGCAGGTGCTGGACTTCGACACGCGGGTGCTGCGGGACGGCACGCCGGTGGTCTTCCACGACGCGACCCTGAACCGCACCACGTTCCTGGGCGGCGAGGTGCGCGGCCTGGACGCCGGGGAGTGGCGGGGCGTACGGCTGCGTCCGCGCGACCGGCTGCCGGGGAGCTGGCGCTCGGAGCGGCCGCCGACGGTCGCCGAGGTGCTGGACCGGTTCGGCGGGCGGATCGTGCTGATGCTGGAGGCGAAGGACCCGCGCGGCCTGGACCGGCTGGCCGCGCTGATCCGGGCCCGCGGTCTGACCCGCTCGGTGTTCGTGAACACCAACGACCCCCGGGTCGCCCGCCGTGTCCACCGCCTGGGCCTGCTGACCCAGCTGTGGCGCTCGGCCCGCCAGATGCGCACCGACCGCCCCGGGCGCTGGCGCTCCTACGTCGACCTGCTCGACGTCGACGTCAGGGCGCGGGACGCCGATCTGCGGCGCGCGGTGCGCTCCGGCGTCCCCCGGGTGTGGGCCCACACGGTCCTCACCCCGGCGCAGCGCGACCGCGCCCTGGCGCTGGGCTGCAACGGCGTCATCACGGACGCCCCGGGGCTGCTGGCCCGGCATCCGGCGCGGGTGCCGGGGAGGGTGAGCGCGGTGCTGGGGCGGTGAGGCCGCCGGCCGTCCCCGCCGGTCAGCGGGGTGCGATGCCGTTGAGGGCGTAGTCGACGAGGGTGTCGGTGTAGTCGTAGGTGATCGGGCCGGTGTGCTGCAGCCAGCGCTGGGCGAGGGGGGAGACGAAGAGTTCCAGGGCGATGCGCGGGTCGACGTCGGGGCGGACGTCCCCGGCCTCCTGGGCGGCGCGCAGGCGGTCGACGTAGAGCTGGAGCTGGGGTTCCAGCAGCCGGGCGACGAACCTGCGGCCGAGCTCCTCGTTGACGAGGCCCTCGGCGGCCAGGGCCCGGGAGGGGGCCTCGAAGGCGGGGTCGTGCAGTTCGTCGACGGTGGCGCGCAGGACCGCCTTGAGGTCGGCGGCGAGGTCGCCGGTGTCCGGGAGGGCGTGCGCGACGTGGCCGGCGGCCTCGGCGGCCCGCTCGGCCATGTCGAGGAACGCCTCGAGGAGGACGTCCGCCTTCGACGGCCACCAGCGGTAGATGGTCTGCTTGCCGACGCCGGCGCGGGAGGCGATGCCCTCGATGGTGGTCCTCGGGTAGCCGGCCTCGGCGACCAGGGCGAGGGCGGCGTCGTAGATGGCCCGCCGGGAGCGCTCGCTGCGGCGGGTGGCGTCGGGGGGTGACTGGTTCGCGGCCATGGAGCCGAATTTACCAGTTGACAAGACGGTGCGTCTCGCCGGACAGTGGAGGCGTTCCACGACGAGACGATACGTCTCGTACTGTCGAGAGGAGAGTGCGATGACCCGAGGCGGAGCCGGAGACATGCTGGGCGTCGGCGGCACCCGACGGCACCTGGGCCGCGGCGCCCTGCGCGGGGGCGGGCGCGGGGGCCGGGTCGGGGGCGGCGCCGACCCGCAGGCGCAGAAGCGGGAGCTGCTGCGCGCGCTGCGGGAGAAGCGGGAGAAGCAGGGGCGGCAGGGAGGGGGTGGCGGTGCGGCGCCCGGTCAGGCGCCGACGGGCGGCCAGGGGTCGCCCCAGTCGGTGTCCCGGGCCGCCCGGTAGAGGTCGCCGTGGCGTTTGGTGACGGTGGCGCGGCGCAGGGCCGGGTCCTTCTCGCACAGGTCGAGGAGGACCTGGCCCTTGCGGATCTGCGGCTTGCGGACGACCCGGGCGGCGGCCGGGGCGACCGGCAGGCGGGTGGCGGCGACGTAGCTGAACTTCTCGTCCTCGTAGGCGAGGGAGCCGCCCTTGACCTGACGGTGCAGGGAGGACCGGCTGACCCGTGCGGAGAAGTGGCACCAGTCCGTGCCGGGGGCGATGGGGCAGGCGGCGCTGTGCGGGCAGGGGGCGGCGACGCGGAAACCGGCGGCGACCAGGCGGTCGCGGGCCTCGATCACGCGGGCGTAGCCGTCGGGGGTGCCGGGCTCGACGATCACGACGGCCTGCGCGGCGTCGGCGGCGGCGTCGACGAGGGAGGCACGGTCGGGGGCGGTGAGTTCGTTGAGGACGTAGGAGACGGTGACGAGATCGGTGCTCTCGATGGTGAGCGCCGATCCGATGCGGGAGCGGTGCCAGCGGGCGTCGCGCAGGGCGGGATGGGCGGTGGCGAGCTCCCGGCCGAGGGCGAGGGCGGGCTCGGCCCAGTCGAGGACGGTCACGGGGCGCTCCCCGTCCCAGGTCGCGCCCACCGCCCAGGCGGCCGCGCCGGTGCCGCCGCCGACGTCCACGTGGCCGCCGGGCGCCCACCCGGGCACGGCCTCTGCGAACGCCTCCAGCGCGGACCGCACCGCCTCGAACGTCGCGGGCATCCGGTAGGCGGCGTACGCGACCACGTCGGCCCGGTCCCGCAGGATCGGCGCCCCGGTCGGGGTGGCGCCCCGGTAGGTGGCGATCAGCCGCTCGACGGCCTGCGCGGCCTGCCGCGGCGGAAGCCCGTCGAGCAGCCCGGCGAGGGCGGAGCGCAGGGTTTCGGCGGTGGGCAGCGGGGCGGGGGCGTTCACCCGGCGATTCTACGGGGGCGGGACCGAGCCGCGGCCCGCCCGCGGCCGGCGGCCGCGTCGCACGCGGAAGAGGGCCGCCCGGCCCGGGGCGCCGTCCCCGACGGCTCCGCGGCTCCGTCCACCGCCTCCCGGCGGGCCCTCGACTCACACTGTGCCGCGCATCACATTCGATCCATGTCACGTCCGGGCCGCCCGTTCCCATCCGGTGGGTGTCAGTGAGCGAGCCGAGGAGGGCGAGACGATGGGCGCACGGCAGCAGACCGGTACGGCGACCGCGCACCGCGTGGTGATCCTGGGGGCGGGATACGCGGGCACGGCCGCGGCCGTCCAGCTCGCGGCCCGGGTCAAGGGGCGCGAGGACGTGCGGGTGACCGTGGTGAACGCGCAGGAGCGGTTCACCGAGCGGATGCGGCTGCACATGACGGCGGCCGGCCGGCGACTCGCCGGGCTGAGCGTCCCGGAACTGCTGGAGGGCACGGGTGCGCGGTTCGTGTGCGGCTGGGTCACCGCGGTGGACGCGGACACCAGGACCGTACGGATCGACGACGCACGGGTGCTGCACTACGACACGCTGGTGTACGCGCTGGGCGGGGTGGCCGACACGTCCGCGGTGCCGGGTGCCGCGGACCATGCGTACACCCTGAGCAGCGCGCAGGACGCCGAGTTGCTGGCCGACCGGCTGGCGCGGCTCGACGGCGGCACCGTGGTGGTCGTCGGCAGCGGGCTGACCGGCGTCGAGTCGGCCGCGGAGATCGCCGAGCGGCACCCGGGGCTGAACGTCGTGCTGCTGGGCGGGCAGGAGCCCGGTGCGACCCTGAGCCCCGGGGCCGGGGCGTACGTGCGGGCCGCGCTCGACCGGCTGGGCGTCCGGGTGCGCGCCGGGGTGGAGGTGGCGAAGGTGCTGCCCGGCGCGGTCGGGCTGGCGGACGGGGAGAGCATCACCGCCGATGCGGTCCTGTGGACGGGCGGCACGCGCGTGCCGCCGCTGGCGGCCGCAGCCGGGCTGGCCGTCGACGACCGCGGACGCATCGTCACCGACGCCGCGCTGCGGTCGGTGTCCCACCCCGACGTGTACGCGGTCGGCGACGCGGCCGCGATCCGTCAGAACTACGGCGTCATGCACGGCACCTGCCAGGGCGGCATGCCGACCGGGGTGCACGCCGCGCTGTCGATCGAGCGGGTGCTCAGGGGCAAGCGGCCCAAGCCGTTCCGCTTCGGCTACTACCACACGCCCGTGAGCCTGGGCCGCGGTGACGCGGTGGTGCAGTTCACCCGGCCCGATGACAGCCCGCGCCGAATCCACCTGACCGGACGCGTGGCCGTCCGGTACAAGGAGACGGTGACCGCCTCACCCTGGCCGACCTACAGCCGTATGAAGAAGATGCCCGCCTCGGGCGCGTTCTGGCCCCGCGGGGGCCGTTTCACCCGTGTCCGGGGGGTCCGGTGACCGACCTGTCCGCCCACCCCGGCCAGCAGGCCTTCCACGAGCACCGCAAGCTGCTGTTCTCCGTGGCCTACCGCCTCCTCGGCACCGCGGCCGACGCCGAGGACGTGGTCCAGGACGCCTGGATCAAGTGGTCCGCCGCGGACCGTTCGCAGGTGGTCGACCCCAGGGCGTACCTGACGCGGATCGTCTCGAACCTGGCGCTGGAACGGCTGCGCTCCGCCCGGCACAAGCGGGAGACCTACATGGGGCCGTGGCTGCCGGAGCCCATCCTCACCGGCGGGGACGCCGCCGAGGCCGTCGCGGACGCCGAGTCGGTGTCGATGGCCCTGCTGGTGGTGCTGGAGACGCTCAGCCCGCTGGAGCGCGCGGTGTTCGTGCTGAAGGAGGTCTTCGACTTCAGCCACGCCGAGATCGCCGAGGCGGTGGAGCGTTCCGAGGCCGCGGTGCGGCAGGCCGCGCACCGGGCCCGCGAACACGTGCGGGCCCGACGGCCGCGCTTCGCCGCCGACCGGTCCCGGCGGCGCGAGGCCACCGAGCGGTTCCTCGCCGCCGCGGCCGGCGGGGACGTCAACGCCCTGATGGAACTGCTGTCCCCGGACGTCGCCCTGTGGACCGACGGCGGCGGCAAGGTCCGCCAGGCCCTGCGTCCGGTCGTGGGCGCGGCCACGGTGGCCGCCTGGTTCGCGGCGATCGGCACCGTGACCTACCAGGGCGTCGAGCCCGCCGACATGAAGGCCGAGATCGTCGGGATCAACGGCGGGCCGGGCGTGGTGTTCAGCGGGCCGGGGCGCGTGATCGCCACCGTCACCTTCGACTTCGACGCCGAGGGCCGCATCACCGCCATCCACAACGTGGCGAACCCCGACAAACTGAAGGCCGTCGCGGGCGGTTCCGCCTACGACATCGGCACACGGTGAGGGGGGTACCGGGGCGGGTCCGCCGGTGCGCGCCGTGGAGGGGCGCCGCTCACATCCCCCGCACCGCCCGCGCCACCCGTGTCGCCGCCTCCGCCCTCGGCGCACTGTCCGGCCGCACCGGGCGCCGGGGATGGACCGTGTTCGCCAGGAGGATCACGTAGGTGTCCGTGGCCCGGTCCAGGACCAGGGACGTGCCGGTGAAGCCGGTGTGGCCCGCCGCGCCCCGGCCCGCCAGTTCCCCCATGAACCACGGCTGGTCCAGGGCGAAGCCCAGGCCGGGCGGGAGGAACAGCAGGTCCACGAAGTCGGGGCCGAGGATGCGGGCGGGGCCGTACGAACCGCCCGCCAGCAGGGTCCGGCAGAAGACCGCCAGGTCCCGGCCGGTGGAGAAGAGGCCGGCGTGGCCGGCCACGCCGCCCAGCGCCCAGGCGTTCTCGTCGTGCACCTCCCCCCGCAGCATCCCCCGGTCCGCCTTGGCCCACGGCCGCCGCTGGTCCTCCGTCGCCGCCGCCCCCGGGCACGGGCCGAATCCGGTCGCGGTCATGCCGAGCGGGCGGGTGATGCCGTCGCGCACCAGGACGTCGAGGGTGCGCCCGGTGAGGCGTTCCAGGACGTGCTGGAGCAGCAGCATGTTCAGGTCGGAGTAGCAGTACGCGCCGGGCGCGCCGGCCGGCCGCTCCGCGCGCAGCAGCGCCAGCCGCCGCGCGTCGTCGGCGCAGTCGTAGAGCGGGAGTTCGGGGCGCAGCCCGGAGGTGTGGGTGAGCAGCTGGCGGACGGTGACGCCGTGCCGTGCGGCCGCCGTGAAGTCCGGCAGGTAGGCGCCCACCCGCGCGTCGATGCCCAGCGTGCCCCGCTCGATCTGCTGCACCGCGGCCACCGAGGTGAACAGCTTGGTCAGGGACGCCAGGTCGAAGGGGGTGTCCACGGTCATCGGGACCCGTGCGGCCGGCGGCAGCTCGACCGGGGCGTCCGCCCCCTCGTCGTAGGCCGCGTAGCGCACGGCCCAGCCCGCCGCCTCCTGCACGGCGAGCACCGGGCCGCGTCCGACGACCACGACGGCGCCGGCCGCCCAGGGCCGTTCGCCGCTGGTCCGGGCGTGGACCTCCCGGACCAGCCGGCGGAGTTCCCGTGCGTCGAGTCCGGCCCGTTCCGGTGGGCCGGGACGCAGTCGCGGCGCGCTCAGACGCCCCCGCCCTTCGCGCCCTTCCCGTTCCGCGGGCGGCACATCCCCAGGAAGCAGGCCAGCGCGACCAGGGCGGAGACCAGCTGGACGACGGCCATCGGGACGGCGGTGTCCTCCCCGGCGATCCCGACCAGCGGGGAGGCGATCGCGGCGATGAGGAAGGACACCGTGCCGAGCAGCGCCGACGCGGAGCCGGCGGCGTGCCGGGTGCGCATCAGGGCGAGCGTCTGCGTGTTCGGCAGGGTGACGCCCATCGCGGACATCAGCACGAACAGCGCGGCGGCCACCGGCACCAGCCCCACCTCGCCGAACACGCCCAGCGACATCAGCAGCAGCGCGGCCGCGGCGACCACCACGACGACGAGGCCGATGCCGAGCACCTTGTCCAGCCCGACCCGGCCGACCAGCAGCTTGCCGTTGACCTGCCCCATGATCATCAGGCCGATCGAGTTGAGTCCGAACAGCAGGCTGAAGGTCTGCGGGGAGGCGCCGTAGATCTCCTGCATGACGAACGGGGAGGCCGCGACGTAGGCGAAGAGGGAGGCGAAGGCGAATCCGCCGGCGAGCATGTAGCCGGTGAAGGCCCGGTCGGCGAGCAGCCGGCGCATCGAGCCGAGCGCCTCGCCGACGCCCCCGCCGTGCCGGTCGGCGGGGGCCAGGGTCTCCGGCAGCTTCGCCCAGACCAGGGCCGTCAGCAGCACCCCGACGACGGTGAGGACGACGAACACGCCCCGCCAGTCCGTCACCCGCAGGATCTGTCCGCCGATGAGCGGCGCCACGATCGGCGCGACCCCGGAGATCAGCATGAGGGTGGAGAAGAAGCGGGCCATGGCCACGCCGTCGTACAGGTCGCGGGCGACCGCCCGTGCGATGACGATGCCGGCCGCGCCCGCGAGGCCCTGCGCCAGCCGGAAGGCGACGAGGAGTTCGACGGTGGGCGCGAACGCGCACAGCGCGGTGGCGACGACGTAGACCGCGAGGCCGACGAGCAGCGGGCGGCGGCGGCCCCAGCGGTCGCTCATCGGGCCGACCGCCAGCTGCCCGAACGCCATGCCGGCCAGGCAGGCGGTGAGCGTGAGCTGGACGGTGGCGGCGGGCGCGTGCAGGGACCGGGTGACCTCCGGCAGGGCGGGGAGGTACATGTCCATCGCCAGCGGCGGGATGGCCGTCAGGCCTCCGAGGAGGAGCGTGACCAGGAGGCCGGTGCGACGGGCGGCGGCGTCCCGGTGCGCCGCCGGCGCGCCCGCGCCCGCGTCCGGCGCCGCCCCCGGCGCCCCGCTCCCCACCGCCTTCGCCGTCGTGTCCGCCGTCGTGTCCGCTATGAACGCCCCGCCTTCGGGCATGTGGCCCCTCCCTTTTCACTCCATCGGCTCCCTATGCTCTCAGCTCGTACGGAGTGCTCGGCGTCAACGGCGATGTCATGGGAGCGCTTCCACCTCCATCTCTTCACGATGTGACGAACGACACGAACAGGGTGGGACACATGACGGAGCAGAAGGTGCGCTGGGGGATCCTGGCGACCGGGGGGATCGCCGCGAGGTTCACCGCGGACCTGGTGGACGTGCCGGACGCGGAGGTCGTGGCGGTGGCGTCGCGGTCGACGGAGCCGGCGAAGGCGTTCGCCGAGCGGTTCGGGATACCGCGGGCGTACGGCGACTGGGAGTCGCTGGCCCTCGACGAGGAGGTCGACGTCGTCTACGTCGCCACTCCGCACACGGCGCACCGCACGGCGGCCGGACTGATGCTGGAGTCCGGGCGGAACGTGCTGTGCGAGAAGCCGTTCACGCTGAACGTGCGGGAGGCGGAGGAGCTGGTCGCGCTCGCGCGGGGCAACGGGCGCTTCCTGATGGAGGCCATGTGGACGTACTGCCATCCGATGGTGCGGCGGCTGAAGGCGCTGGTCGACGACGGCGCGATCGGCGAGGTGCGCCACGTGCAGGCGGACTTCGGCCTCGCGGGACCGTTCCCGGCGTCGCACCGGCTGCGGAACCCGGCGCTGGGCGGGGGCGCGCTGCTGGACCTGGGGGTGTACCCGGTGTCGTTCGCGCAGCTGCTGCTCGGGGAACCGTCGGACGTCACGGCGCGGGCGATGCTCTCGGAGGAGGGCGTCGACCTCCAGACGGGAGCGCTGCTCTCGTGGGAGAGCGGTGCTCTCGCTTCGGTGCACTGCTCCATCGTGGGCGGTACGGCGACCTACGCCTCGATCACCGGCTCGCGGGGCCGCATCGACATTCCGTCCGGCTTCTTCTTCCCGGAGCGGTTCGTGCTGCACCGGGACGGCCGTGACGCCGAGGAGTTCACCGCCGACCCGGCCGACGGCCCCCGCGACAGCCTCGGGCACGAGGCCGTCGAGGTGATGCGGGCCCTGCGGGCCGGCGAGACCGAGTCCCCGCTGGTCCCGCTCGACGGCACCCTCGCCGTGATGCGGACCCTCGACGCGATCCGGGACCGCGTCGGGGTCCGCTACCCGGGGGAAACGGAGAAGGAGCTGTCCGTCACGCCGGCTTGAGCCCCTGCTCCCCCACCTCCGTCACGAAGGAGGCGGCGGTCGTGAGCGGCGCGCCCTGCGTGGTCACGTGGGAGACCGTCTTGAAGTCGGCGCGCGCCAGCTCCCGTCCGAGCGACACGGTCGTGTAGCCGCGCAGCCCGTTGTAGAACCGCAGGTGCGGGTTGGCGGCCATGTACGTGTCCCAGTTGGACGGCTTCGCGGAGCCGTTGCCGCCGCTGGTGATCGAGGACGTGACGATCTCCGTGCCCACGGTGCGGGAGTCCGGGTCGGAGAAGTCGCGCTTGATGTCGAAGCCGTAGTGCACGTGCACGTCGCCGGTGAGGACCATGAGGTTCTCGACACCGGCGGCCTGCGCGCCGGCCAACACCCGCTCGCGGGAGGCCGGGTAGCCGTCCCAGGAGTCCATGGAGACCTTGGACGGCGAGGTGGTGGAGTTGAACCGCCGGGAGAAGGTGACCTGCTGGGGCACCACGTTCCACACGGCGTCCGACCGGCGCCAGCCGTTGATCAGCCAGCGCTCCTGGGCGTCGCCGGTCAGGGTGCGCGCCGGGTCCTCGGACTCCGGGCCCGGGTACTGCCAGCCGTCGCCGTAGGCCTGGTCGGAACGGTACTGGCGGGTGTCGAGCACGTCGAACTGGGCCAGCCGGCCCCAGTGCAGGCGACGGTGGAGCCTGAGGTCGGGGCCGTCGGGGAGCTGGGGCCGGCGCAGCGGCATGTTCTCCCAGTAGGCCCGGTAGGCGGCGGCCCGGCGCAGCAGGAACTCCTCCGGCGGGACGCTGTTCTCCGGGACGTCGCCGGCGTAGTTGTTCTCGGTCTCGTGGTCGTCCCAGGTGACGACGAAGGGGTGCGCGGCGTGCGCGGCCCGCAGGTCGGGGTCCGACTTGTAGAGGGCGTACCGCAGACGGTAGTCCTCCAGCGTCACCGTCTCGTGGTTGAAGACGGCGGGCAGGGTGCCGGCGGGGTAGGCGCGCGAGCCGGCGACGGCGTTGACGGCGTACTCGTAGAGGTAGTCGCCGAGGTGGAAGACGACGTCCAGGTCCTCGTCGGCGAGATGGCGGTACGCGGTGTAGTAACCCTGGTCGTAACGCTGGCAGGAGACCAGGCCGAAGGTGAGGCCGACGGCCCGGCTGTGGGCGGGGGGCGCGGTGCGGGTGCGGCCCACCGGGCTGACGAAGCGGCCGGCCCGGAAGCGGTAGTGGTAGACGTGGCCGGGGGCCAGGTGGTCCACCTCGACGTGCGCGGTGTGGTGGAACTCCGGGTGGGCGGTCACCCTGCCCCGTCTGACGACGCGGCGGAACCGTTCGTCGAGGGCGAGTTCCCAGTCGACGGGGACGCGTTTCGCGGGCAGTCCACCGTCGGCCTGGTACGGGGCGGGGGCCAGGCGCGTCCACAGCAGGACGGAGCCGGGCAGCGGGTCGCCCGACGCCACGCCGAGCGTGAAGGGGTCCTCGGTGAGCTGTGCCGTGTCGAGTTCGGCGGCGCTCGCGGCGCCCGCGCCGGGCACGTCGACCGCGAAGGCGAGCGCGGCGGCGGCGCCGGTGACGGTCAGGAAGCGGCGGCGGCCGATGTGCCGGGCGGCCGCGCGGAGTTCGGGGGCGTGCTGTGACTGACGGACCTCGGGTGTCATCCGTTCCTCCCCTGGCGTATGGATGCAGGAGGCATGGAAACGACCGGGAACGACGCCACATTGACGCGTACACAGCATTCGGATGACGACGGCATGAGGTCCGTGTGCCGGGGCCTGCCGCGTGCCGGGGCCTGCCGTGCACCGCGGCCCAGGCACGCCGGGCGCACCGGGGCGCGACCGCCGCGCCGCGGAGAGCCGTCACCGCCGGCGTGGGCGGGCCCGCGGGAGCGCGGGTACGCACCGGTGGGCGGCGTGGGAACGGCCACCGTGCGGGCCGGTCGCCGGCGGCCCGTCAGCGGCCCGTCAGCGGCCGAGGATCCGCTCGACCTCGGCCATCTGTCCGTCGCTCAGCGCCCCCTTCCCGAGCGTCCCCGCGTTCTCCTCCGCCTGGGCGACCGACCGGAAGCCGGGGATCGGCACGGTGCGCGGGCTGCGGGCCCACAGCCAGGCGAGGGCGCCCTGGGCGAGGGTGCGGCCGTCGCCGGTGAGGACGTCCCGCAGCGCGTCGACGCGCGCCAGCCACTCCGGGTCGGCGCCGGTCCCGGCGCCGAAGCCCCGCAGCCAGGCGGGCGGCCGACTGCGGATGTCCCCCTCCCGCAGCGGCGGCCGGCCGGCGTGCCTGCCGGTGAGCAGGCCCATGGCGAGCGGACTGCGGTTGACGGAGGCGAGGCCCGTCTCCTCGCACAGCCGCAGCATCCCGGGCGCGTCCGTGAGCACGTTGAGCGCGTGCTGGACTGCGGCGCAGTGCGGCCCCATCGCGAACACGGCGGCGCGGGCCGGGTCGTCGGTGCTCCAGGCGTAGGCCCGGATCAGCCCCTGCGCCACCAGTTCCTCGCAGGCGTCCCGCAGTCGGGCCGCCCGGTCGGGGTCGGCGTCGGCGAGGTGCAGCTGGTAGAGGTCGACGTAGTCGGTGCCGAGCCTGCGCAGCGAGGCGGTCAGGGCGCGGCGGAGGTGCTCCGGGGAGTCGTCGCTCCCGGTGAGGGTGCGGGTGTCCGGGTCGAAGACGTTGCCCCACTCGGTGGCGACGACGACCTCGCTCCGGCGCCGCCCGAGGGCCCGCCCGAGGACGTGCTCGCTGTGTCCGGCCCCGTAGACGTCGGCGGTGTCGAAGAAGGTGACGCCCGGGTCGAGTGCGCGCCGGATCGCCCGCACCGACTCCTCGTCGTCGACCTTCCCCCATCCCAGGGGCTGCCCGGCGGCCGAATCCGACGGCGCTGACCTCGATGCCGCTGCGCCCCAGTGTCCGTGTGGTCTCCATGCCCCCGGAACGCCAGGAGTTGGAGCGCGCGCGAAGGCAAGTCCCGCTCCGCGCCCGCACCCGTGCCCCGCCTGTCGGTGCCCTGTGCCAGGCTCGGCTCCCATGAGCGACCATTCGACCCCGACCCCGACCTCTCCCCCGGGCGCCGGTCTGTGGGAAACCGTCGACGAGCTGTGCGGCTGGCTGGACGCGAAGCGTCCGGTCGACGGTCGGGAGGGCCTGCTGCTGCGGATCCTCAAACTGTCCGAGGAGGTCGGCGAGGTGGCCGAGGCGGTGATCGGCGCGACCGGCCAGAACCCGCGCAAGGGCACCACGCACACCTGGGACGACGTGCAGTCGGAGCTGTGCGACGTCGCCGTCACGGCGCTGGTGGCCCTGCGCACCCTCACCCCCGACGCCCGCGAGGTCTTCGCCGGCCATCTGGCCCGGGTCGCACGCCGCTCGCTCGGCACCTGAAGCGGGGGCCCGGCGGGCCGGGCCCGGCGGATCCCGCCGGTGCGGCCGTCGCCGGGAGCGCGGACCCGCGACGGGTGACCGGTGCGGCGCGCCGCACCGGTCCGCTTCCCGAGGGGTGCGGCTAGCAGGCTCCGAGGTCCTCCCAGACGCCCCACTCCCCCGTGGTGCCGGGTTCCTCGCCGGTCACCCACCACTTGGCGCGCCAGGTGCGGCCGTCGTGGGAGACGGTGTTCCCGCCGGTGTAGACGCTCGCGGCGTTCCAGACCGGCGCGGCGCAGTCGCCCGGTTCGCCGCCACCGCCGCCGTCGCCGCCGTCGCCGCCACCGCCGCCGATGTTGACGTCGATGCAGGCGTAGAAGGCGTTGGAGGTGTCGGCCACGTTCCAGACGGCGAGGACCTTCTGACGGCCGGTGAAGCCGCCGAAGTTCACCTGGTGGGCGACGTCCGCGGCCGGCTGCGCGCCGTGGCCGTCGAACTCGGCGATCTTCGTGTTGCCGATGAAGTACTGCCAGGTGTCGGTGGCGTGCCGGGCGGTGTGGTGCCAGTTGAAGGTGTGGCTCGTGCCGACCGGGGTGACGCGCCAGCCCTTGCCGTCGTCGTCGAGCTCGGCGAACTGGCTGTTGCCGCCGCTGCAACTGCGCAGCCCCTTCGGGCCCTCGACGCTCTGCGGCTCGTACGTGATCTGACCGCAGTCGACGACGCCCTCGGCGCACTGGTCCTGCCGGCTGCCGGGGTCGGTCACCCAGCCGTGGGCGTAGGCCGAGCCCGCCGGGAGGCCGACGGCGAGCAGGGGAGCGACCAGCGCTCCGATGGCGACCGCCACTCGTCTTTTCATGCTCATGACATATCCCTTTCCTTCGGTGTGTGTCGAGGCCGCCCGCGAGCGCGGTCCTGCGACCGTGCCGCAGGCGCCGCCGCACGCGCCCCGCACCCCTGCCCGGCCGACGGCCTGACCGGGACCGAGGTGGAGGGAGTAGAGGTCTAGACCTCAGCGACTAGGTCTAGACCATACCGGCACACGGGGGGCGGTCAAGGGTTCACACGAAGGGAATCGGCGAACAGGGCCGATCGGCCCAGTGGCCGCGCCGCGCCGCACGTCGTGACCTAGCGTGAGGCCTCGTCACCGTACGCGTTCACCCCGGGAGGCTAACCATGCGGCACATACGCCGCCGCGGTCCGGCTCTGACCCTCATCAGCGGCTTGGCGGCCGGCTCGATGCTGTTGGCCACGAGTCAGGCAGCGGCCATGGAAGAACGAGCCCAGCCGCACCGGCCGGCCGGGCACTCGAAGGAGCAGCCGCGTCACGAGACCCACACCGTGGCGGGCGGGAACACCCTGTGGGAGATCGCCGACGACCATTACGGCGACGGGACGAAATGGTGGGTCCTCTTCGGGGCCAACGCCAAGACGATCGAGAAGGCCGCCCGGGACCACGGGCGCGACGGCAGCGGCATCGGCCACTGGATCTTCCCCGAAACCGAGCTGGCCGTCCCGGACCCCGCCGTGTTGAAGGCCGGCGAGAAGGCCGTCCGTGCGGCCCTGGAACGCGTTCTGGCCCAGCACCCGCAGCTGATCGGCGGTTCGCTCTGCCCCGAAGCGGAGGCGCCCGAGGACATCGGCGACTGCCTCCTGGGGATGCTCGGCCACGTACCCGTGCTGCTCGACCGGATCCCCCTGCTGCTGGAACACCTCGGCTTCCCGGAGGAGGTCTCCAGTGGTGCGCTCCTCGAACGTCTCGAGCCGCTCGTCACCTGCGTCATGGAGGAGGAGGACCCGGTCGCCTGTCTGACGGAGGCGACCGCGGATCCGACCGCCCAGGGGTGACGGGCTTCGTCGGGTCACCTCCGACGGGGTGACCCGACGACCGGACACCGCGCCCGGGCGGGCACCGTGGCCGTTCAGCCGTTGTGACCGGTGGCGTCGCGCAGGGCGTGCAGGAGCATGGGCAGGGACCTGCGGAACTCCCGCACCCAGTAGGGCGGGTCGTGCGTGCCGGCGTAGAAGTGCGTCGTCACCGGGGTTCCGACGGACTCCAGGCGTGCGGCCAGGGCACGGGACTCCCGCTCCATGATCGTCTCGGAGGGTGAGACGACGTCGTCGGGGAACGGGTCGGACGGGTCCTCGAGGCCGGGAACCTCCGGGTCGGGCTGCGTGCCCGGCGGGTCGAGCACACCCACCCTGCCGTCGCCGCTGGAGAGGTACACGGGGGTGTCGCGCAGCCGGTCGGCCAGGTGGTACGGGTCGTGGGCCTCCCAGTTCACGCGCTGGGCGACCGGGTCCCCCCACAGCGCCTTCCAGTCCAGGCCCAGGAAGGTCATCGCGGCCCGGACCGCGTGCGGATGCTGCAGGGGGTGCACGTAACCGCTGTAGCTCGCCACCGCCCGGAACAGCCCGGGGTGGCGGCCGGCGTAGGAGAGTCCGCCGAATCCGCCCTGCGACTCACCCGCGGCCACGCGGCGCAGGCCGGCGCCGTAGTGGCGCTCCAGGAGGGGGCGCACCTCCCGGAGGTGGAAGGTCTCCACGGCGGGCGGGCCGCCCCGGCCGTCGTTGTACCAGTCGCTGTAGAAGCCGAACAGCGGCATCTCGGGCATCACCACGAGCACGTCCCGGAGTTCGGGCAGCTCCTGGAGGCGGGCGTCGTAGTCCTCCGTCCAGGCCCTGTGGTTGCCGTCACCGCCGACCAGGAGGTAGAGCACCGGCCAGCTGCGGCCCGGCCGCCGGTCCTCCCAGCCGTCCGGGGTCAGCAGCCGGACCTTCGCCGTGCGCCCCAGGGCGGGCGAGTCGACCGTGAGGTCGACCAGCCGCTCACCGACGTCCTCCTCGGCGACGACCCGGGCACCGTGGTGCGGTGCCGGGGCACCCCCGCCGGCGTACACCGCGGAGCCCTCCGCGGGCAGGAGGAAACCCGCGATCACCAGGGGAAGCAGCAGTCGCAGCCGCAGCCGCGCAGAGCGCCAGGACATCCGACCTCCGTCACGTGGGGGACGCCAGCATTTTCACCCATGCGAACCGTGCACGCACGGACAGTGATCCCGTGGCGCACCCGCCGTCGGCCGTCGCCCTTCGGGAGCGGGACTCCGGAGGGGCGCGCGGACGGTCCTGGGCCCCTTCCGGAAAGCGGGCCCGCCGCGGGTCGCCGGACGTGGCGGAGCCCGGGAGTCGTATCCAGCTCCCGGGCCCCTGGGGATGCCACCCACTTGCGCACGCCGGCGGCGTTTAAGAGGACGGATCAGTCATCATGCCGTCGTGTTCTTCCTTTGAACTACCGCGCCGTGCAAGAGGCGCAGGCGAGAGTCGAACTCGCATCCGACGGCGTTCGTCCGTCCCCGGTCGGTCCGGCGATCGGCGGCGATGCTGAGACTGGAGCGAGAGTCTGAGATTGACCGCGGCCGCCGCTTCGGCGGGCCGCTTCTTCAGGCTGAACTTCAGTGTCAGCTTGCGCTCCTGGCGCGAACCGGTCCTCAATTCCGGCCCGCCCCGTCGCGCACCCCCGCGCTCGCACGCGGGGGCGATCGTGGTGGCCACCTCGGTCGGCGTCAGCCGAACAGGTAGCCGAACACCGCGTCACCGACCCGCTGGTCGGTGACCTCGGTGCCGTTGGCCTCCTCGCGGGCGAACTTCACGGCCTGCTGGAGCTTCTCGACCCGATCCGCCAGCTCGTTCACCCGCCGCGCCGGAAGGGCACCGGAGAACTTCACGGTGGTCCAGTACCCGATGGGCACGTCCTCGTAGTACACCTCGACCTGCGCCGGGTGCTTCTCGGTCGCCTCCGCCTTGACGTGGTTGCGCGGGACCTTCTTCGTACGGATCGTGCGCACCGGGTCCGTCTTCCACCAGTCCGTGGACGGGTCGTGGGACCAGGACTCGGCGGCGTCGAGGGTGGGAAGCTTCTTGACGAAGGTGTGCAGGTCGGCGAGCTGCTTCTCCAGGAAGAGCAGGTAGCTGACCGGCACGTCGGCGACGATCGTCCGTCCGTCGACGGTGACGTCCGCGCGGGCCGTGCAGTTCGCCCAGTCCTTGGTCGCGGTCACGTCGAACAGCCGCGTCAGCGACGCGGACATCTCCCGCAGCACGTCCTCGGCCTGTACCTGCACCCGCGTGGACTCGGGCGGCAACTGCTCGCCCTCCTCGTCCTTCGGCTGGTACGTGCGCGAGATGCCGGCCAGCAGCGCCGGCTTCTGCACCCTGGCGTGCGCCGCGTTGATGTCCTGGAGCGACTTGCTCTTGACACCCTTCTCGACCGCGATGATCTGGTTCAACTTCGCCACGTCGGGCCCCCCTTCGAACAGTGGGAACACTGTCAGAGGGGACGGGCGACCGCACATGATTTTCTGCGTGTCGCGGGTGTGCCGAGGCAACCGCGGTCGAACTCCGGGCGAGGAGAGGCACCACGCCCGTCGCCCTCGGACGTGTGAGTCACTCGTCTTCTCCGTCATCGAGATCGAAGTCAAAGGCCAGCTGGCCCGCCGCATTCTGGTTCACCGCGGTGGCGGACTGCGGCTCCGTCGGATCCATCGCGTCCTCGATCTCGTGCGGCAGTGCGTAATCGTCCGCAAGCCGCGCAAGGTGCAGGATCAAGGGATGAGCCAGACCCTCGCGACCGGCACGGTAGTCCTCGCTGAAACGCTGCTGGTGGACGAATGCGGCCCATGCCTCCGCGTCGTCACCGGGCTGAAGGCACGCGACGGTCAGTTCGAGAAGGTCCGGATTCCAGGCGTTCACTGTCGGGCGGTGGGCATTGGTGCCCGAGGCGTTGATGTGCGGAGTCAGTTTGGCGTCGTCGTTGGTCAGCTTCGACTGCGTGCCCGACTTGCCGATCGTGCTGTAGAAGACACGGTTCGAGTTCTCCCGTTCCCCGGGCCGCCATAGCCCCATCGCGATGCCCCCGCCCTGCTTGCCCTCCATCTCGGGAGAGAGTTCCTCCCTCTCGGCCCACCACTGTGCCGTCTCGTCCCGGCTGCCGTCGGCGACCCGGACGACACGCAGATGCCTGCCGTACAACCCGATCCGCTGCACCGGGCCTCCGTCGACGCCGAGCCTGTCCCGCTCGAGACCGTCGTTCCGCAGCCACGGCCAGCGCTTCCGCACGTCCTGGGCATGCGCCAGGACGAGCGTCGGGGTGCTGCGCAGCTGGGCCAGGGTCTTCTTGACGAAGGCAGCCATGAGGGCCGACTGCTCCACGCTGTTCTTCCGGCCTTCGACCCGTCCCGTCAACGACTTCAGGAGTTCGGGGTAGGGAACCCACTCGTGCATGTCCGTCGACTTGCCCAGCACGCACTTCGCACCTGGGCGGACGAGCACCGCGATCGGTGTGAACTGCTGCTTCCCGGTGGGCCCGTCCAGGCGTCGTTCCACGAGGTGGAAAGCCACCTGGTTCAGGTTCGGCGGGATGAGCGCGTCGCCGAGCGTGTGCTGCGGCACCAGTCGGACCCCGGTCTGGCGCAGGCCGTCCGACCATGCCGCGGCGGCACGCAGCCCTGCGTCCGCGACAGCCTCCGCGTGCTTGGGGAGGGAAGGCAGCGCCTTGAGCCGCTTCTTGGGGGGGGGCGCGCGTAGGGACTGCGTTCGAGCTTCGGCGCGGGGACGAACTCCGGAGCGATCGCCTGCTCCGCCCACTCGATCAGCCGCCGGCGCTCGCTGGGCATCAGTCCGGTGCCGATCGGGTGCCTTCCCATGGCCGCCTGGTGCCCGATCGCGATCCGGATACCGTCCCGGCCATGGATCCAGTGGTCGGCCTCCTTCACGACCTGGGATCGACGCACCTTCCACTCGAAGCGGGCCTGGGACCTTCCGCACCGTCCGCAGCGTCGGCGAGGAGCGGTTCTCGGCCGGTTCCCGATCCCGGCGCAACCGCCTTCGGGTGCTCCGTTCCGACTGGTGGCTGGTCAATAACCCTCTTTGGTGCGGAAAGTTCACCGAGTGCATGCTGCCGATCGTCCAGGAGCGCCGGGAGAGGCCGGGCGACGACCGGCTGTCCGCGCTGTGCGCCGCCGAGGTCGGCGGGGTGCGGGTGAGCGACGAGGATGTCAAGCGGACTGGGCAGCGGGCCACGGCGCGCACCTGGAGGGGTTCGGAGCATGACCGTAAGGCCGGGGAGTCCACCGCCGACAACGGGGGTCACCGGCCGACCGCCACCAGGCCCGCCCACAGCGCCGGGTCCGCGGGATCGTGCCCGGCGGCCGTGAGGACGTCCAGTAGTTCGGCGGCCAGCCGACGGGCGTCCGGCGGCAGGTCACCCGGCGGTGTCCGGTCCGGGTCGGTCATCCACAGCTGCGCCCGGCGCAGCGCGTCCACGGGAGCGTCGCCCGACCGCAGCCAGTGGTGGAAGAGCAGGTCGAGGAGGGCCGTGGCGTGCAGCCGGACCCGCCACAGGGAGCCCAGCACGGACGACGCCCCGCCGGCCAGGAACGCGGCGGCCATGGTGAACGACTCGTCGTGGTGACGGCGCGGCAGGCTGTTCATGCACGACGCCAGGGAGACGCACAGGCCGGGCCCGGCCGGCGGCACCGGGAAGCGCTGGGCCGCGATGGTCTGCACGGAGAGGCGGTCGACGTCCTGGGCGACCGTCCCGTCCGGGCCGAGGACCGTGCCGAAGGCGAGGTGGGACCGCCAGCTGTCCGACGGGTCGGGCAGCAGGTGCGCGGAGATGTCCACGACGCCGTGCTCGCGGCAGGCCCGCCGGATCTCGTCCAGTATCTCCGCGGGCCGGGTCGTACCGTCCGGCGGACGGGTCGGCCGTCCGGACGGGCGGTCGGGGGCCGGGGCCAGCAGCCGCCGGTTCGGGTAGAGGCGGTGCAGCGCCCTGCTGGACGAGACGCGGGCCTCCGCTCCGGTCAGCCCGAGGATCAGCAGCGCGGAGTCCTCGGCCCGTACGGCGGGCCGGCCGGCCGCCGCCGTGAACATCCGGGCCGACGGCGCGGTGGACAGCGCCAGCCGGTCGACCGCCCGGACCGGACGCCCGCCCGCCGTCCCGGGCAGGCGTGCCGCGCTCCAGGGCACGGCGGCCAACGTGGCCAGCGGTACCAGCACGAGGCGGGGCACGTCTCCGGGCCCGGTCCCCCGCCCCAGGTCCCGCAGCAGTGGTTCCATCACCGCCGTCCCGGCCCAGTCGCACAGCTGTCGCAGCTCCGCCTCCCAGGCCGACTCGACCGCCTCGGACCGCGGCGCGGAGAGCAGCAGCTCCAGGGCGCCCAGGTAGGCGTCCAGCCGTGTGGTGTCGGCGAGCCCGCGCAGGGCCGTCCACCGTACGCGGCCGTCGCGTCCCACCCTGAGGGCCCCGCCGGAGTCGGGCGGGCCCTGTGTCGGCAGCAGGTACACGAGTTCGTCGTTCCCGGTCGTCCGGAGCGCCGCCGCGATCTCCGGAGCCGGCACCGCCGCCAGGAGGTGGTCCAACGCCCCGTGCTCCTCCAGCACCGCCCGTACCCGGGCGCCGAGCCGTTCGGGCACCGGATGCTCCGTGTACGGGTCCCGGGCGTCCCCCGCCCGTCCCGTGCCGGCCCCCGCCCCGGTGCCCGCGGCCGTGTCCCGCGGGTGCGTCGGGAGCGCGGCGCCGCGCCAGGCCGCCCACGCGTCGGCCAGGTCCGTCCGGCCCAGTTCCGTCAGCCGTCGCCGGACATCGACGGTGGTCATCTCCGTGTGCAGCGCGAGCGCCCTGCCGCGTTCCAGGACCTCGAGCGCCTCCGCCGGGTCGCCGTCCGCCACGCACCAGGCGGCGACCTCCCGCGAGAGCGGCCCGGCCTGATCGGCGGTGAGGACCGCGTCGGCGGCGATCTCCTGGACCAGGGCCCGGCGGGCCAGGAGTCCGAGCGCCTCCCGGCCCAACCGGCGGGAGCGCAGGCGCTCTGCGGCGTCGGGGCTCCCGGCCGGGCTCGCCCCCGGCATCGCCGCCCGGGTCAGCAGGGCGGTGAGGCCGGACGCGTCGCTGTCGCCCGACCGGTAGGCACGGGCCAGGTGCATGCGCAGGTCCACGGCCGTCGCGTGCACCGCGTCCCCCTCCGCCGCCACGCTCGCTTCCAACTGCCTCAGCCGCTGTGCCCGTTCGGCCGGCACCGTGCCACCGGGCGGAGCGGCCAGCAGTGACTCGGCGCAGGCGTGGACGGCGAGCACCGTGTCCCGGAGGGCCGGCCGGTCCACCACGTCGGACCGCTCCGCGAGCCGCGCCAGAGCCCGGGCCTGGGCGGTCCGGTTCCCGGCCGCCGCGGCCGGCTGCCGCAGGGCTTCCACGAAGGAGGCCATGTGCAGGAGCAGTTCACGTCCGGCCCGTTGCGGTGACCGCTCGTCCGTACGCGTCAGGGACTCCGTCAGGACCGTCCGGGCCTCCGCCACCAGGGAGAAGCGGGCGTCACCACGGTGCGGGCCGGCGCCTGGACCGTCCGGGCAGGCGGCGGTCATCAGCAACGCCCAGCCCAGGAAGTGCTGCACCAGTGCCAGCATCTCCGGACTGTGGTCCTCCCGGGCGGCGGCCATCTCGCGGGCCCGGTCGACGCAGCGGCGCAGCAGCCGGTGCGTGTGGGCGGCGTGCCCCGTCCGGTCGTCCGCCGGCGCGGCCTCGTCGCCGGTGCCGGTGCAGTCCGCGTCGTCGGCGCCCGCGTGGTAGTGGAAGGCGCTGTGGACCTGCGCGAACGCGGTGTCGACGACCAGCCGCTCCAGCGGGTCGGCCAGGTGCTGCGCCCGCACCCGGCGCAGCAGTGCGAGCGCGGACCGGACGTCGCTCAGCGTTCCGTCGTCGGTGCCGCGCCGGGACAGCAGTTGCGCGAGGGTGACCACGACGTTGATCAGCAGGGGATGCCCCGGGGGGAGCAGGAGGCGGACCGCGTCGAGTTCGCGGACGACCGCGTCGCTTCCGCCCCTCCCCACCGCCCACGAGCCGATCGTCTGGGCCCGTGCCAGGGCGCGTGCCGCCAGGCACTCCGGCCATTCCGGGGCGTCGGGGTCCATGGTCCGTACGGCGGTCTCGAGTGCCTCGACCGCGTCGTGGACGTCCAGCCCGTCGACCGCCTCGCCCACCATGATCGCCCTCAGCAGCTCGGCTCCGTAGCGGGCGGCGGCCAGGGGGTCCTCAGGCGCCTCCTCCCGGACGGCGCGGTGCTGCCGGACGAGTTCCGTCACGCCGGTCGCGCGGGTCGCGACCCCGCCGGTGTTCACGTGGGTGGCGAGAGCCGCCTCGGCGGATCTCATCTGTGCCCGCTGCGCGTCGTCGAGCGCTCTGCCGGGCTGCGCCAGCCGCCGCGCCCGGTCACGTGCCGCCGCCGCCTCGCCGGGCAGGTCCCCGCCGTACTCGGCGAGGCGCTGTGTCAGGAACACCTCACGGTAGGACCACTCGTCCCGGCGTTCGTCGTCGTGGAGCAGGCGCAGGGCACGCCTGGCGAGCTCCCGGTGCGCGGCGCGTCCCCGTACGAACCGTGCGGCGGCCTGCTGCGGCGGGATGCCGTCGCGCCGGACGGCGAGAACGCGGCGGAAGCGGTCCGCTTCCTCGTGCACGACGTGCATCAGTTCCAGCAGTCCGAGGTACTGGTCGTACACCTCGCCGTCGGTCAGGGGGGGTTCGGCGAGGCGCCGGGCCGCCCGGAGCAGCCGGCGGCAGGTCCGCAGGCAGTCGGTGGCTCCGACGAGCCACCACTCCAGCGCCTCCAGCCGTGCGGGGGACGGCACCTCCTTGCGCACGGACGCCTGCACGCAGGCGTCCGCCACCGCCCGTACGGTGTCGTACCACGCCTGCAGCTCTCCGGCGGGATCGGCGAGGCCCGTCGCCGACCGTCCGACGAGCCGTTCCACGTGGTCCGAGGCGGTGCGCAGGACGGCATCGAGGTCGTCGTCGGGAGCGGGCCCGCGTCCGGGGCGGGTGTAGTCGATCATCGGATGCGGATTTCCAGGGGCTGCGGGCGGTCGAAGGCGACCTGCGGCGGGACGTCCCCGGTGCGCCTGAGGTACGCGGTGAGCTGCGCACCGGTGTCCTTCTCGGCGGTGGTGTCCTCGGGAAGCGGCCAGCCGGCCGCCGTGTAGAGCGCGTCGCGGTGGCGCAGCAACGACGCTTCGGCGGTGTCCGCGTAGTCGTCGACACCGTTGCCCAGGCCGGCCAGCAGCAGGCCGGCGACGAAGGCGCCGACGAGTGCGGCGAGCACGGCGGGCAGGCCCTGGACGCGGTCGAGGAGGGCCAGCGGCAGTGCGGTGACCGCGGTGAGGGCTGCCCAGATCAGGTTCCGGGCCCGGCCCAGGACCCGTTCGGAGGCGCGTTCCAGTTCGCGGCGGGCAGGGTCGTCGAGGATCTGCTGGAGCAGCGGCCAGCACAGGTGGGCGTCGAGTCCGTGCCGCCCCCGGACGCGCTCGCTCATGGCCGCGAAACTGTCCCCGATCCTGGTGGGCGTCGTCAGCGCGTCCTGTACCGGACGGCGGCGCAGCTGTCGTCGGGCGCGCACGGCGCGCGGGTCCGTCCGGCGCTCGTCGCCGTCGGCGGTGAACCGCCTCTTCGCGGACGTGCGCCGGGCCACCCGCCGGCGGGCCAACGCGGCGATCGGCCCGCGTACGGGGAGCGCGGTCCCGGCCAGCAGGTGCACGAGCGGTCCGGCGAGAGCCGAGACGACCAGGGAGGAGCCGCCGGCCGCGACGACGGCCAGCACGAGGAGGGCTGCCAGCGCGAGCGGTTCGCCGCTGCCGGCGTCGCACACCACGACGGTGATGCCGGACCCCGGGCAGTCCGCCGCGGGCGGCCTCCAGGGGCGCAGCAGCAGCACGGCCACGGCGGTGAACGCGTACGCGCCTCCGCTGATCAGCACCGTCCAGCGCTTCGCGTGTCCGGACGCGAGCGCGGAGACTACCCCCACGGCAACCCTCTCCCTCGTGCCCGCCCCTCGGACAGGTCCCCGGGGTGCGGACGGTTCAGTTCCGTCGTCCGCGCGGCTGGTAGGTGAGGTCGGCTCCGCACGTGCACCGGCCGTCGCCGTACTGGGGGAAGTCCATGCTGCCCGGCACCTCCGTGTCGCAGCGCCGTCCGGTCCCCACCGGTTCGCGGGAACACTGCCAGCTGTACGCCGAGCCGCCGCCCGCGGCGTCCGGCGGGGCGAGCGCCAGTCCGCCGTCCGCCGCGTCGACGTCGAGCGGTTCGTCGCCGCCGAAGTAGTCGTCGTGGTCGCGTGGTCCCATGCGGCCCCCCGGCTCACTGGTGATCGTTGTGCCGCATCACACCCTAAAGGGGGCACAGGAGCATGGCTCATGAAACTTCCGCCCGGGCGGCCATTCCCTCGTTACGACCCCGAACCCATTGTCACGGGGATAACTTGACGCCACATACGCGGACCGGTCGATGAAGGGCTTCTCCATGGCGCTACCGGACCCTGCCAAGCCCGACGACATCACCGAGGCGATCGTGGCGTCCGTCTTCGGCCCGCACAGCCTGGTGCTGCACGTTTTCGTCGTCGCCTCCTGGCTCCTGGCCTGGTACGCCCTCGCCAGGACGGCGCACCGCCGGGCGCGCAGCGCCGCCGCACGGGTGTCCGCGATCCCCGGCGCACAGCGCGTCCGAGCGGCTTTCTACGCGGCCGTCACCCCTGTGGTGCAGGCCGTGTACCTGGCCCTGAGCTACTTCATCGCGGCGCACCTCGAATCGGCGATGCGGACGTACGAGGGCCCGGCCGACGTGGACGTGGCCGCCTGGCTGGCCCCGGCCGACGACGCCACGCAGAGCCCGGTGTTCTGGATGTGGTTCACCGTGGGGTTCCTGCTCGTCGTCTCCGGCTGGTGGGGCGCCCTCGACCCGCAGACGGAGACGACCCCCTTCCACCCGATCGCCTGGTTCCTCTTCAGCTGCGGGGCCTTCTCCGTCCCGGTGCTGCTGTTCCTCAACCAGACCATGAGCATCCTGGCGCTCGTGTACGTCGTCACCGCCTTCTGGGCGCTGTACCTGCCGAGGACGTGCGTACGGGCATGGCGCACGCGGGTGTGAGGCCGACGCGGACGGAAGCGGGACGCAGTTCTCCGGGCGGGCCGCTCCGCGTGCCTGCCCGTGTCCCGCCCGGTGCGGTCCGCCGCCGTGACGGCCCCGGCCGGGGCGTCAGACGCGCGGCTCCGGGGCGAAGCCCGTCCAGCGCAGGTCGGCGGGCAGGTGGCCCATGTCGTTGGAGACGAGGAGGGAGGCGGGCCGGCCGGGGGCGTAGCGGATGACGGTGAGCGCCGCGTTGCCGTGGTCGAGGCCGAGCCAGCGCCACTTCGGCGCGTGCAGGGCGTCCCGGACGAGCCAGGCGACCAGGAAGTTGTGGGTGACGACGAGTTCGTGCCGGTCCTGTCCGCCGTCCACCGGCCCGGTGAACAGGTCCAGCGCCCGGCGGGCCAGCACGGGCCCGTCCCTGCGGTCCCCGTCCGTTACACCGGCGAGGAAGCGGGCGAAGAAGTCCGCCGACCCGGGGGGTAGTTCGCCCTCCTCCGGCAGGTGGGGCAGGTAGTCGCCGGCGACGTCCGAGACGTGCAGGGGGACGTCCTCCAGCTGGGCGCCGACCAGGCGGGCGGTCTGCTCCGCCCGCGGCAGGGGACCGTGGTGGACGGCCGCGAGGGGGACGTTCCGGAGGCGCCGGCCGAGCAGGGTGGCCTGCCGCCGTCCGGTCTGCGTCAGCCCGCTCCCGTCCGGTGTCGCCTCGCCGTGCCGGGCGAGGTAGAGGTAGCGGGTGGCCGTGCCGGTCATCGTGGGGCTCCTCCGTGTCCACCGGTGATCTCGTACACCGGTGGACGCCGGTCCCGGGGCGCCGGTTCCCTCAGGCGTCGGGGGACGGTCGACACCGCGGCGGGCCCGGCCCGGTGCGGTCACCCTGCACTCGGTCCGCACTTCTTGACGGGCTCGATGGAGACGATCCGGTCGATCGGCGCCCGCCTCAGGCTCTCGCCCTTGACGACGACGTCGCCACCGGCGGTCCCGACGAGCTCGCCGCACAGGCTTCCGCTCCGGGTGACCACCCGGACCGTCGGTTTCGCGGGTTCCGGCACCGGGCCGAACCAGGTGAAGCCGAGCGCGGTCACCAGCAGCGCAAGCGCCGCCGAGGTCAGGAGAGCGGCCCACCGGATCCGCCGGCCGACGTCCCCGACCTCGGTCCTGGTCCACTCCCGAAGCCCCTCGCCGGTCAGGAGGATCTCCTCGCCGGGCGTCCCGGCGGCCGCCCGGACGGCGAGGACCGTCGCCGCGACGAGGCCTGTGAGGGCCGCGACGAGCAGCACGGCGACGGTCACCCTCGTCCAGGGGGCCAGCTCGCCCACGGTCTCGCGCCCCTTCACCACCAGCACGACCCCCAGCAGCGTGGTCATGCCGGCCAGTCCGGTCCGCCAGGCCTCCGCCTGCGCGCGTGCGGCCGGCAGCTGCTGCAGCCGCAGCTCCTGGGCGCGCTGGGCCCACCGCTTGCGCTCGATGCTCATGAGATGTCGACCGACCAGTAGGCGCCGCAGCCCGTGTCCGGTGCCTCGGGGGGCCTGTCCTCGTGCCAGTAGCCGCACTCGCAGTACATCGTCACCTTCGTCGGCTGTGCCGGCCGCGCCGACCGGGCCCGCCCGAAGAGGCCCTTCGTCCCCTGCGGACTGCCGAAGGCGAACGTCATCTCGGTGCGGGCGGCGCATCGAGGGCACGGCCCCGCGACGGTGAGTCCGTCCTCGCCCCGCGCGACGGCGAAACCCGTCTGGACGGGGAACTCCACCTCGGCGAAGGCGACGCCGTCGTGATCAGCCATCGGAGGCCTCCTCCGGGAGCTCCAGGGAGAACAGCGGGGCGTACCCGCGCAGCCTCTTCCCGACCTCCGCGGCCGCCTCCCCGGTCGCCTCGGCCGCCCGCGCGAGGTGGTCCGGTCCCACGTGCCCCCCGACCTCCGGTCTCTGTCCGTCCAGGTGCACGGTCAGCGCGAGCAGGTCACGCCAGTGGACGACGCCCTCCGGCACCGCGTCGACCGGGTACTCCAGACGCAGACCGAGGCACGTCATCCGGGTGAGCCGCTGGTGGGTCTCCCGCAGTGGCATGCCGAGCCGTCCGGAGATCTGCACCAGCCTGAGGGCGTCCACCTCCGTCAGGTAGGCGTCGTCCGAGCCGAGGGCGGGCCTGTCCCGCGGAACCACGAGCAGTTCGAGGTCGTAGAGGTCGGGGCGCCAATCGCTCACCTCCGCGGCGGCCTCCCGCGAGAGCTCCGGGAGGGGCGCGCCCAGGGCCCGGTAAGGATCGACCTTCTCGAGGAACTCACCGACGGTGCAGCCGAAGTCGAAGGCGCCGGCGATCAACTGGCCGACGCCGAGGGTCCAGTCCACCGTCTCCACGGCCCAGCGCGGAGTGATCAGGTACTCCTGGAGCAGCCAGGGCTGCAGTGCCTCGGCGTCCTGCGGGATCCCGGGGAGCCGGACCTCGGGATAGGCCCTCGCGAAGCACGCACGCGCCTCTCCGACCGTTCCGGTGATCATCGACGCGAGGGAGACGAGGTCCGGTTCGGTGATCGCCGCATCCGGGACCGTGAAGGCCAGGAGTTCCTCCATCTGGTTCATCACGCCCCGCCGCATGTAGCGGCCGGACAGCGTCGCCGCCACCGCCAGGGCGGCGGGGCGGCGGAGGAAGCTCTGCCGTCCCGTCCAGGGGTCCATGATCTGCAGCGCGTAGCCGATGAATCCCACGGTGTCGGCGTCGGGGGCCAGATCCGCCAGGGCGTCGTCCGCCGGCAGGCGCAGCAGTCCGCACTCCTCCAGCGCCGCGAGCTCCGACCGGACGTCCCGGTAACTCACTGCGGCCAGCCCGGCGATGTGGATCAGCTGGACGGGAGTGAGCGCACCGCCGACCTCCTCCACCTGCCGCAGCGCCTCCACCTGCACCTGGCTGAGCGCTTCCGGGTACCGCTCGCGTCCGGCCACGGTCACTCCCAGGGGGGCCAGCCGTTCGCACATCTCGAGGATCTGCGAGGCGTCCCTTCCGAGTTCGCCCATGGCGTGGGCGATGTGGGCCGGCTGCAGCGGCTCGGAGATCCACGGAGGATGCCCGGTGAGCCGGACCGACAGCAGCCTCGTCTCGGCCGCCGTGCATATGTGGTCCCCGAGCCGGCCGAGTTCCGTGCCGGGCCCGGTCCATCCCGCGGGCGCTGTCGCGGCCGCCCTGCGCACCACCTCGCGCAGCGGCTGGTCGAGTTGCGCGGACGCCTTGACCAGGCTCCCGGCGGCGGCGGCCGAAGGCGCCAGCCCGGGGGGAGACCATGCCGCCAGCGCTCCGGCGAGCGGGGCGTCCTCCTTCTTGAACGTCACGTCGACGGAGGCGCACCGGCGCACGTGCCGCAGGTCCAGACCGGTTATCGCGAACTTCCGCAGCCGGCGGAGCAGCTCCGCGGCCGTCTGCTTCTCGTGTGCGATCGCGCCGAGGATCTCCTCCAATAGGACCGGACTGTCCTCGCCGTACTGGCGGCGGAGCCGCGCCAGAAGGGATCCGTCGACGGGATCGGCGACGGGAAACCCTTCGACGGAGAGCGCCCGGGGCAGGCGGCGCAGGTTCCGCTGGGTGCTGGACCTTCCCTTCCAGGCGCCGGAACGCCAGATCGTGAACCACCGGGAGTAGAGGTAGTAGCCCCTGCTCTTCGGGTCGAACAGCTCCTTGTCCTGGGGGACGCAACCGACCTCCGCCAGCGGAACGGTCGTGCTCTGGCCCCAGCCGCCCCCGATGGCGATCTCCGCTCCGGAGTCGACCAGGTGCCGGAAGACGCGCTCGGCGACCTCCGCCGAGGAGTCGGTGACCTCCCACAGCCAGGAGAGCGTCAGTCCCGGCCACGTGTTCAGGGCGGGCAGCGAGGCGTCGATCTTGCCGTACACCCAGTCCTCGTGCCAGGTGCGGAGCTTCTTGCGGTCGACGGTGAACTGGGGGCGGTGCTCGTCGCGCAGGTTGACGATCAGCCCGTAGATCTCCTCGTTGGTGCGCAGGCCGTCCGCGGCCAGGCCGCCCTCGCCCGACACCCACCAGAGATCGCGATCGAACTTGAGCGATTCAGCCGACTCGTCCTGGTACCGGAGCTGCCGGGGCTGCCACTCCTCCGGTGCCGCGCCGTGCTCGGACGCGACGACCCGGTATTCGGCGATCCACAGCAGACGGCGGAGGGTCTGCAGGACGGAGATCTTCTTGTCGGGCTCCTCCTCTCCGGTCAGGTAGAGCCTGATCCTGGTCCCGCCCTGCAGCATCTCCTCCGACGGAGTCACCTGCATCAGGCTGCCGCTGCTGGCGATGCGGACGGCGAACCCCTCCGACGAGGGGATCCCCTGCTGGTCCACGGGGCGCGTGTACAGGAGGATCTCGTCCGCGATCATGAAGTAGCTGAAGACCCCCACGCCGAACTGGCTGTTGGAGACCATGCGCAGGGGCGGGTCGAGCTCCTGCCAGACGGCGTGTTCGGCGCGGTAGTCGTGCGAGTACACGAACCGCTCCCCGGCCTGGCTGAAGACGTGCTCGAGCACCTGCCGGGTCATCCCGACGCCGTTGTCCTCGCACTCGATGTACTCCCGGTCGCCGTCCAGGCCCTGGCGGAAGACGATCTCCCCCGTCCACGGCGCCGGACGCCGCCCCTTCCTCCGCAGCCCCTCGAGGCGGGTGTCCCGGTACCGGCAGGCGTCCAGGGAGTTCTGGTAGAGCTCACGGATCGCGAGGGCGGGGTCGTCATAGAGCTGTCGCCCCATCAGCAGCTCGCGGATCTTGTCCTCGGAGAGCCGGAACCGGGTGAGGGGCACCTCGTACACGGCGGTCCCGTCCGGGCCCGGGCGGTCGGGTCTCACTCCGTCATGGGTGATCCGGAAGGGCAGCGCGTCGGCGACCGGGCCCAGTCGCCCGAGCCTGTGCAGACTGCCCAGGACGTGCTGCCCGGCCTCGGCCACGGCCTGGAAGGCGTCCTGCTGGGCGGGGTGCGTGCAGATCAGGGCCAGATCGAGGTCGCCCTTGCGCCGCTGCACCCGCAGCAGATCGGCGGCGTCCTTGACCGATGCGAGGGACAGCTCGAGGCCGGTGCCGATGTGATCGGCGATCACCGCGGGCATGCGGCGCGGGTCGGCCGCCAGGGTGCCCGCCAGCCACAGCACGCCCGCCTTGCCCCGCCAGTCGTCCGGCAGCGCGGCGAGCCGTTCCTCCAGTCGCGCGTCGGCCGGCCCGGCGGCGACCGCACGGATCAACGTCTCCATCAGATGACGGCACTCGCCCCGGCTCAGATCGGCCGCGGTCCCGCAGATCAGGCCGGCCCCCCGATCGGCACAGGCCTGTGACCGCTGGAGTCTCCAGAGCCCCGTGAAGCCGTCGAGCCAGCGGTGGACCAGCCACATGACGAGGGTCTCGGCGGCTTCCGTCTCGCGTCGGCGGGTCAGTCCTTCGACCCGGCGGGTCACCTGGGGGTACATCTCGTGGGTGAGCTCGAGGTCCGTGCGGTGGCCCGGCTCGTAGCACCGCTTGAAGTCGGCCGGCCTGATGGCGGCGGCCTTCCGCACCCCTTCCGCGAGCACCGCCTCACGCATGAAGGGTGCCGCGATCATCACGGCCGCCTCTTCCGGCAGGAGGGGGGAGCCCTCGGTGAGGATCTCCGCCGTCAGGTCGATCGTCCGGGCGGGGTGGTTCGGATCGAACCAGTGGTCGGTCATCCCCGTTCTCCCGCGGAGCAGCTCGGAGACCTCCAGGTGGGTGCGCGCGCAGTCCTGCGCGATCTGCGTCACGTGCGTCCACAACTCGTCCGTCACGCCGGAGGTCAGGTCCCAGAGGCGGTTGTCCGCAGCGGCGCGGTGCCATGCCGAGACGAGTTCGTCGCCTTCGCAGATCACCACGTCGGCGGCGTCCCGGTACATCGTCACCGGGTAGGCGTTCGGAACCTGGGGGCGGTCGTTGCCCAGCCCCGCGGTCCGGCGCATCTCCTTGGTGACCTCGCTGAGCACGGCGGACAGCGTGCGCGCGGGATGGCGGCGGTCGAGCACCCGGGCGAGTGTCCTGGTGAAGGCGCTGCCGTCCTCGCCGTAGTGGCAGACCTGCCCGGGCGCGCACCCGGCCACCATCACCTGTGAGCCCCCCGCCGGGAAGTGGAGCACCCCTCCCCCGCCCCCCTCCGAGGGGACGCCGGCCGGGGAGTCCCGGCACGCGTCGACGAAGAACGCCACGAGTTTCGCCCGGCAGCGGCTCAGGTCGGGGATCACCGGCACGAGGCTCTCCGGCACGAGTTCCCCGCCCTCGCGGAAGGCATCGCTGGGAACCAGGTAGTCGACGCCGTCGATGCTGACGCCGTGCCCGGAGAAGTAGAGGAGCAGCACGCCGCCCTCCGGGGCTTCGGCACAGGCCTTCCTGATCGCGGCCCGGATGCGGTTGCCGCTCGGATCCAGCGTGTCGTCCTCGCCGATCGAATCGACCGAGTAGGAGGACAGGGTCAGTGCCGACCGCATCTTCTCCAGGTCGTTCCGCACCACCTGCGGGATGGGGGAGAACGTCGTGTCATCACAGTGCGGCACACCGATGAGGAGCGCTTGCCGTTGCGTCACCGGCCCATGGTACGGAAGATGACCAACCGTCAGCAGTCGATCGGCTCATCCGACCGCCGCCCTCTGCCGGGGCTCCGCGGCGTCCGCGCGCCAAAGCCTCCCCACGGACAGGGGTGTCCACCGGCGGCCCCGCGGGGGGCGCGCCCGGCGACGCGGCGGGGGGAGGCAGACGAGTCGGGCTGTACGCCGGGTTCTGTTCCGGCGGGTCCTCGCGGGCCCGCCGGCGACGGCCATCCATCTAGGGCCGGCGTTGCCGCCGACCTCGTGCGGTCTACCCGCGGACTCGGGCGGGCAGCCCTCGGACATCCGCGCAGAGCGCGTTTCACGGCGCTCCTCTTGACCTTGCTCCGGGTGGGGTTTACCTAGCCGCCTGAGTCACCCCAGGCGCTGGTGGTCTCTTACACCACCGTTTCACCCTTACCGGGGTCCGTACGGATACGGTCCCCGGCGGTCTGTTTTCTGTGGCACTGTCCCGCGGGTCACCCCGGGTGGCCGTTAGCCACCACCCTGCCCTGTGGAGCCCGGACGTTCCTCGGGAAGCCCCCTAGGGGGACTCCACGCGGCCGCCCGCCCGGCTCGTCTGCCGTGTGGACCATGGTACCCGCCGGGCGGCGGGCTTCCGCTCCCGCGCGTTGGCCAGCACCGAACCGGTGAGGATCAGGACGAAGGCGGCCAGCACCGTCGCGGTCAGGGTCTCGTCCAGGAACAGCGCGCCGGCCGCCACCGCGATCGCCGGATTGACGTACGTGATCACCGAGGCGCGGATCGGGCCGGCCTCCTTGATCAGCTCCAGGAAGGCGACGAACGCCACCGCCGTGCAGACGACCCCGAGGGCGGCCAGCGCGGCGAGGGTCTCCGGCGTGGGCAGGGCCGCCGGGCGGGTGGCGACCGCCGCGGGGGCGTAGACCAGGGCGGCCAGGGCCAGACAGGGGGTGATCAGGTGCAGCGTCGGGACGTCCTTGAGGTGGCGGTCGGCGATCAGCGGGGCGGCGGCGTAGCCGATCACCGTCACCAGGACCTCCGCCAGGGACAGGGCGTCGCCGCCGGTCAGATGGGGGACGGTGAGGACGCCGACGCCGCCGAGGCCGAGGGCGAGGCCCGTGATCCGGCGGGCGCCCAGGGACTCCGCCCGGCCGAAGGAGCGGGCCAGCAGGACGCCGACGATCGGGACGCCCGCGATCAGCAGGCCCGCCGTGGAGCTGGAGAGGTGGCGTTCGGCGTCGGTCAGGGTGTACCAGGGGCCGACGATCTCGATGACGGCGAACGCCAGCATCGGTTTCCCGTACGTCCGCACGTTCCGGGCCAGGCCCGGTTGGCGCAGGGCGAAGGGGAGCAGGATCAGGGCGCCCAGGGCGCAGCGTACGCACACCACCGCCGACGGGGACACCTCGTCCACCGCCACTTTGATCAACAGGTAGGGAATGCCCCAGACCACTCCCATCAGGGAGAACAGGGCCCAGCCGCGTGCAGTCATGCGGTGAGTGTCGGCCGGGTCAGCGGGCGGTGTCTTGAACGCTGTTGCGGTACGCCGCCGGGGTCACCCCGAGCACGCGGCGGAACCAGCGGGTCAGGTGGGCCTGGTCGGCGAAGCCGACGAGGGCGGCCGCCTCGGCGGGACGCGTTCCGGCGTCCAGGAGGGCGCGGGCCCGGGCCACCCGGTACTGGGCGAGCCAGGCGTACGGGGGGACCCCCGTCGTCGTGCGGAAGGCGCGCAGGAGCTGGTAGCGGGAGAGGCCGAGGTCGGCGGCGAGGGAGGCGAGGGAGGGCGGGGCGAGGAGTTCGTCGGCGAGGCGGTCGCGGACGGCGCGGGCGACGGCGCCGGCGCCGGGGACCGCCGTGTCGTGCCCGCGGGCGGTGGAGTGGCGGCGGGCGAGGGCGGTGAGCAGCCAGGGGATGCGGGACTCCGCCTCCAGGGGGTCCGGGCAGGAGCTCACGTCCGTGTGGGCGCGGCGCAGGGCGGCGGCCAGCTCGGGGTCGTCGAGGACGGGGTCGCGGAAGTGCGGGAGGCCGCCGCCGGGGGTGCCGTCGGTGAGGAGGGCGGGGGCGGCGTAGAGGGCTCGGTAGGAGTAGCCCTCGGGAGCGGCGGGGCCGCCGGTGTGCATCTCGCCGGGTTCGAGGACGACGATGGAGCCCGGCCCGGACACGATGCGCCCGCCGCGGTAGGCGATGGTCTCCAGGCCGCCGACGGTGACGCCGACCGTGAACTCCTCGTGGGCGTGGGGGGCGTACTCGTGCCGGCTGAAACGGGCGGTGAGCAGGTCGAGGGGAGGACCGCACCGCCCGAGCCGCGCCCTGGCCCAGCGGGCCTCTTCCCGTACGTCCGTCACCGCGCACCCCCGCCCCCAGGGGATCAGAGGAAGTCGGCGGTGTCCAGGTCGAATCCGAAGGGGGCCGGAAGGGTGACCGGTTTGCCGAAGGGGCGGGTGCACCGCTCGCGGTACTCGTCCTCCTCCGGGTCGCTGAACAGCGTGACCGAAGAGTCCTCGCGGTCGACGAGGAGGTGGAGGGGGATGCCACCGCGGGCGTAGCAGCGCGGCTTGGTCCCGCGGTCGGTTCCGGGTGCGGCATCGGTCACTTCCACCACCATGGTGACGCCCGCACAGGGCGTCCAGGGACCGGCTCCCCGGTAGAGCCGCAGGTCCCCGGGGGCGAGGGTGCCGTCCGGGATCACATGGTCCGGTGGGCAGGCCCGCGCGCTCCCCAGCCTCAGGCCCTTGTTCCCGGAGAAGTCCATGGCGGTGCGGGAGCCGGTGTGGATCTGGCCCGCGATCCGGCTGAGACAGTGCTCGTGCGACCCGTCCGGTAGTGGTCTGAGGAGGAACTCGCCTTCGACGAGTTCCGCCCGGAACCCCTCCGGGGTCTCCAGACCGGTGAACCAGTCCAGGAGGAGGTGCTCGGAGATCGGGTCATAGGTGATCACGGTGCGGTGCCTCGCTTTCAGTCGCGGTCAGACTGGCGTACGGAGGGCTCTTCCCGGGGACGGACGGGGATCGTTCACCCGACGGGGTCCGCTTGCCCCTGCCGCGACGCCGACGTCTCCATCGGAGCATGCGGATCGGCGAGCTCGACGTCGCCGTCGGTGCGCGGACGGGCGTCACGGTCGAGCTCGCCGAGCCGGTCACCCACGTCACCCTCCTCGGCCGCCGCCGTGGGATCCGCGTGGTCCGCTGCCCCGCGGACGACCCCGACGGGCCGGTCCGCGCGCTCGCCGCGGCCCCTTCCGCCCGGTGACGGCGTCCGGCCGGGCCGGCCGGGCCACGCCGTACCCTGACGTCGAGCTCGATCGAAGGAGTACGTGTGCTTGTCCTGCTGCCGCCGTCCGAGGGCAAGGCCGCTTCCGGCCGCGGTGCCCCGCTGAAGCCCGAGTCGCTGTCGCTGCCGGGGCTGGCCGCCGCGCGGGAGGCCGTCCTCACCGAGCTGGTGGACCTGTGCGCCGGCGACGAGGACAAGGCGCGCGAGGTGCTCGGGCTGAGCGAGGGGCTGCGGGGCGAGGTCGCGAAGAACGCGGAGCTGCGGACCGCCGGGGCGCGGCCCGCCGGGGAGATCTACACCGGGGTGCTGTACGACGCCCTGGACCTGGCGTCCCTGGACGCGGCGGCGAAGCGGCGGGCGGCGGCGTCCCTGCTGGTCTTCTCCGGGCTGTGGGGCGCGGTCCGGGTCACCGACGAGATCCCCTCCTACCGTCTCTCGATGGGCGTGAGGCTGCCCGGTCTGGGCGCGCTGAGCGGGCACTGGCGCGCGCCGATGGCCGAGGTGCTGCCCGAGGCGGCCGGGGACGGGCCGGTGCTGGACCTGCGGTCGGCGGCGTACGCGGCGGCCTGGAGGCCGAAGGGCGGGGTGGCGGCGCGGACGGCGACCGTGCGGGTGCTGCACGCGCCGACCCGGAAGGTGGTCAGCCACTTCAACAAGGCGACCAAGGGGCGGATCGTGCGGAGCCTGCTGACGGCCGGGGCCGCGCCGCAGGACCCCGCCGGGCTGGTGGAGGCGCTGCGGGACCTCGGGTACGTGGTGGAGGCGACGGCGCCGGCCCGGGCGGGGGCGGCGTGGGCGCTGGACGTGCTGGTGGACGAGGTGCACTGACCCCGCACGTTGCAAGGTGTGCAACGACCTTTGCGCAGTGTGCGTCGGACGGGCAGGATGACGCCATGCGCTCTCCCCTGCCCTCCTCCGTGCTGGATCTCGCCCCCGTGGTGCCCGTCGTCGTCGTCGAGGACGCGGCCGACGCCGTACCGCTGGCGCGTGCGCTGGCCAGGGGCGGTCTGCCCGCGATCGAGGTGACCCTGCGGACGCCCGCCGCGCTCGACGCGATCCGGGCGATCGCCGGTGAGGTGCCGGACGCCGTGGTCGGCGCCGGGACGGTGATCACGCCGGCCCAGGCGGGCGAGGCGGTGGCGGCCGGGGCGCGGTTCCTGGTCAGCCCGGGGTGGACGGACGTCCTGCTGGAGGCCATGCGGGCGTCCGGGGTGCCGTTCCTGCCGGGGGTGTCGACCGCCTCGGAGGTGGTGGCGCTGCTTGAGCGGGGGGTGCGGGAGATGAAGTTCTTCCCGGCGCAGGCGGCGGGCGGGACGGCGTATCTGAAGTCGCTCGCCGGGCCGCTGCCGCAGGCCCGCTTCTGCCCGACCGGAGGCATCGGCCCCGACTCCGCGCCGGACTACCTCGCGCTGCCCAACGTGGGGTGCGTGGGCGGGAGCTGGATGCTTCCGGCGGACGCGGTGGCCGCCCGGGACTGGGGCCGCGTCGAGGCGCTGGCCCGGGCGGCGGCGGGGCTCAGCGCAGGTGCGAGGTGTCGTTGAACAGGCGGACGCTGGCGTTGCCGTCGGCGTAGTACGCCACGGCGGAGAGGGAGGCCGCCGACAGTTCCATGCGGAACAGGGCCTCGGGCGGGGCGCCCAGGGCGAGGCGTACGAAGGTCTTGATCGGTGTCACGTGGGTGACGAGCAGGACCGTGCGGCCGGCGTACGCGGCGGTCAGCCGGTCGCGGGTGGCGGCGACCCGGGCGGCGGTGGCCGCGAAGCTCTCGCCGCCGCCGGTGGGTTCGGCGTCCGGGGAGGACAGCCAGGCGTTCAGGTCGTCGGGGTGGCGTTCGCGGACCTCGCCGAAGGTGAGGCCCTCCCACGCGCCGAAGTCCGTCTCGCGCAGCCCGTCCTCCACGGTCACGTCCAGACCGAGGCGGGCGGCGACGATGCCGGCGGTCTCCCGGGTGCGGGCGAGCGGGGAGGCGACGACCGCCTGGACGGTGCCGCGCCGGGCGAGCGCGGCGGCGACCTTCTCGGCCTGCTCCCGTCCGACGCCGGAGAGCGAGGGGTCGCTGCCGCCGCTGCCCGAGAAACGCTTCTGCGGAGTCAGCGGGGTCTCCCCGTGCCGCAGCAGCACGAAGGTGGCCGGGGCGCCCATGTCGGGGGGCGCCCATCCGGCGGTGGGGGTGGCCACGGCCCGGGCGGCCCGCAGATCCGCCCCGGCCCCGTCCCGGTCCCCGACGGGGGAACCGGCCCGGGCCGCCGGCCCGTCCGGCACGTCCACCCGGGCCGTCCGCGCGCCGGCGCGGCCGGCGTCCGCGAGGCCGTCGGTCCCCCGGTCCGCGAGCGCCGGCCGCGAGGGACCGGTCACCGCGTCCGCCGCCCGCCCGGACCGCGTCCCGGCGTCGGTCCCGGAGGCGGAGGCCAGGGCGGCGCGGGCGCGGGCCGCGCCCGCCCTCGCGTCCCCGGGCGGACCCGACGGCCCGGGCGTCACCGGTTCCGCCGCCGGGGCGTCCAGGGCGGCCCG